>JAEZHR010000053.1 GCA_023416415.1 Pseudomonadota bacterium | reverse complement strand
CCTTGATCGGCACGATCTGGACGTTGCTGTAAGTGGTCTGCGGCAGCATGTCCGAGGACAAGCCATGCTGACGCATGTGTTTGCGCATTTCCTTCTCGAATTCCCCGCGCAATTCGGGGTGGGCCTGGATCAGGCCGGCCAGCTTGTATTGGGTCGTTTCGGGCACGTTGCAGGGCCACGCCGGCGCGGCAGGGGCGGAAAAGAAGTCGGCGGCCGCGAACAGGGCCTTGTCCTGTTTGAATCGTTCGACGAGCGCGCGGGCGTTCGGATGATCGGGAACCGGGTAGTCGTAGGCGAAGGCAGGCAGTGACACCAGCATGAGTACGGCAAATGCTCGAACGCGCATGAAAAGTCTCTCCAAAGGATCATTAGGGGGACGGCATCTTCTTCTTGAAACCGCCGTTCTTCCCGTTGCGATACAGATGGAGGTCGGCGCATCGCGATATTACTGTGTCCATGGGGATTTTTACAATTGGATACGTTTCTGCCGAGGTTGCGGCGCGACTGTCGAAAATGCGCCCGCCTGTACGACGAACAGGCAGGCGAGGTGGTCGAAGCCTGATCCACCGGTCGCTGCAACGTGCAAGGAGACTCCCATGGCTGCCCCGCAGAGCATTCAGAAAATCCACCCCTGCCTCTGGTTTGATGATCAGGCCGAGGAGGCCGCCAGGTACTACACCTCGGTCTTCCCTAATTCCCGCATCCTGCGCACGACACTTTACGGCGAGGCCGGGCATGAATTTCACGGCAAGCCCTCCGGATCGGTGATGACCATCGAATTCGAACTCGACGACCAGGCCTTTACCGCGCTCAACGGCGGGCCGCTGTTTCACTTCAACGAAGCCGTCTCGCTCCAGATCATGTGCGGCGACCAGCGTGAAATCGATCATTACTGGGAACGCCTGTCCGAAGGCGGAGATCCGTCCGCACAGCAATGCGGCTGGCTGAAGGACCGCTATGGACTGTCCTGGCAGGTCGTGCCGGCCGAGCTGCCGCAATTGCTCGGTGGCGGTGACGATGCCGCCGGCCAGCGCGTCATGCAGGCCTTGCTGCAGATGAAGAAGCTCGATCTGGCTGCGCTGCGGCGGGCACGAGGCACTTGAATGGCAGCATTGGATCTGCGTCCCGCGACCCTGTCCGATGTGCCGCTGCTGCGGCACTGGGATGAACAGCCGCACGTGATTGCATCCGATCCGGACAGCGACTGGGAGTGGGAAAGCGAATTGAGGCGCACGCCGCCGTGGCGCGCACAGTTGATCGCCGAACTTGACGGGAGGCCGATCGGTTTCGTGCAGATCATCGATCCGGCGCACGAGGACGGCCACTACTGGGGGGATGTCGGGCCGGACCTGCGCGCGATCGACATCTGGATCGGCGAGCCCGATGCGCTGGGGCAGGGCCATGGGACGGGAATCATGCAGCAGGCGCTGGAGCGCTGCTTTGCCGATGCACGCGTGAAGGCGGTGCTGATCGATCCGCTGGCATCGAATCTGCGTGCGCATCGCTTTTATCGGCGCTTCGGATTCGTTCCGGTCGAGCGCCGCTGGTTCGGCGGCGACGATTGCCTGGTGTTCCGGCTGGGGCGTGCGCGCTGGCTGGTACAGTGTTATTTACAGGCATAGACAGCCGGTCAATTGCCGTGGCGGCAAGGCCGCGCAATGCGGGCACGGTCCGTTGCGCGCGCGTAGAATCGCGCCATGTATCAAGTGCCCACCATCATGCTCGACTTCGAGACCACCGGCCTGTCGCCGGCGGCCGGAGCACGCATCACTGAAGTCGCCGCGCTGCGCATCGAGGACGGTCGTATCGTCGATCGCTTCGTGACGCTGGTCAATTGCGGTGTCGAGATCCCGCCCTTCATCACTTCGCTCACCGGCATTACTCAGCAGATGGTCGACGACGCACCCTGCGTGTCGGAAGCCGTGCCGCGGCTCCTGGAGTTCATTGGCGATGCGCCGCTGGCCGCACACAACGCCAGCTTTGACGAAAAATTCCTGCGCGCGGAGGGGGAGTTGCTGGGGCTGATGCCACGCCACAGCCATCTGCTGTGCTCGCTGAAACTCTCGCGCCGCCTGCTGCCGGGCATGCCCAGTTATGGGCTTGGCAAGCTTGCCTCACGCCTGGGCATCCGCTTCAGCGGCCAGGCTCACCGTGCCGAAGCCGATGCCGAGGTCAGCGCGCAACTGCTGCTGCATCTCGGCGAGCGCATCCGGCGCGACTACGGCGCGCAGGATGTCAGTGCCGAATTGCTCGACCAGGTGGCGCGCCTGAGCGCCGCGCGCGTGCCGGCCTTCCTGCGACAGGTCTGCGCACCCGCCTGATACGCAATCCTGCCAGCGCGCGTTCGCGCATCGGTCATTCTGCATGGGCGCGTGCCACAAGCATGCGTCCGACCCGCTGCGCCCGTCTCAATTGCCGGCGCTTTCCTGAAGCGCTCGCAACATGCCGGCCGTTTCCGCATCCGCCGGGAAGAAGGTTTCCAGGGCCAGCTCGGAAAGAGTGACGTCGATCGGCGTCCCGAACACGGTCGTGGTACTGATCAGCGACAAAATACCGGTTTCGGTGCGCAGTTGCATCGGCACCAGCACGTTCGCGTGCTCATTGCCGGATGAAGTCGAAAGCCGGGCCTCGAGCGGAGGCGGCAGGGCTTCCAGTTCGTGCAGCAATTCGATGAGCGTGGAATCGGCCGACAGCTCAATCTGGCGGCGCAGGCGGTCGAGCAGGTGATGACGCATCTGGGCGTAGTTGAGCATGCGCGGCGCAAGTCCACCCGGATGCAGGGCCAGCTTCAGAACGTTCGGGGGCGTCCCCAGCAAGGCCGGATCGACACCCGTCAGCAGCGGCTGGACTGCACGGTTGGAGGCGAGCATGTTCCAGTGGCGGTCCACCGCAAGCGCGGGGTAGGGTTCGTGGCCCTTGAGGATCAGGTTGACGGCGCCACGCGCAGCGTCAAGCGCAGGGTCATCCAGCCTGCGTTCCGGAAAGACCGGCGCGTAGCCTGCGGCCATCAGCATGGCGTTGCGCTCGCGCAGCGGAACCGTGAGACGTTCGGCCAGGTGCAGCAGCATGTCACGGCTGGGGGCCGCACGCCCCGTTTCGACAAAACTCAGATGCCGCGTCGAGATGCCGGCCTCGCAGGCGAGGTCGAGCTGCGACAGGCGGCGGCGCTGGCGCCATTCGCGCAGGTGGTCTCCGACAGGGCGGGTGGTGGCAGGCATGGCGCAATCATAGCCCGGCGCGACGGATGTTTCGATTACCTCCCAGGTAATCGACTTCGCGCGGCACGAAGCGGAACATGGACTCCGGTACCGCTTCGCGTTGCATCCCATCTCAGCACGAAGTGGCGTGTCCCACCGTCCCATCCGTTCAGGAGTCCATCATGCCCACTACCCGCACTTCCAGTTTCCTGTCCCGCGTTCTGCTCGCCGATGCACTCTCCTGTGCGGCGGCGGCGATCATTCTGCTGTCGGCCGGCGGCGCCCTGTCCGGCCTGTTCGGATTGCCGCCGATGCTGCTCATGGGTGCCGGCGCAGCGCTGCTCGCCTTTGCGCTGGGCGTTGCATGGGTCGCCACGCGCCATCCCATACCACGCAAGGGGGTTTGGACGGTGATCATCGTGAATGCGATCTGGGCGCTCGACAGCATCCTGCTGCTGTTGTCGGGGCGCGTCGAGCCGACACTGCTCGGCCAAGGATTCGTGCTGATCCAGGCGCTCGTTGCCGCCGTGTTTGCCGAGCTGCAGTACACCGGCTTGCGTCGTCCGGGCAATCTCGTCGCGGCCTGAGGTCATCAGCGCCGACGGCGCGTCATGCGTGCGCCAAGCCTGCGCCACAGGTAGCCGGCGACGGCCATGAAGATCATCTTGCGCATGGTTGCGCTCCTCGCTGCAGGTGATGCTCATGCGACCGCGAATACCGGACAGCGGTTCCGGCAAGGCAAATGAAAAGGGCGTCCCGCGGGACGCCCTTTGTTGCCGTTTGGCGAAGCAATCAGTCGTTGTTGGCGAAGCCCAGCAGCTGCAGCAGGCTGACGAACAGGTTGTAGATCGTCACGTACAACGTCACGGTCGCCATCACGTAGTTGGTTTCGCCGCCGTGGATGATGTTGCTGGTTTCGTACAGGATCAGGCCCGACATCAGCAGTACGAACACGGCCGAGACCGTCAGCGACAATGCCGGAATCGAGAAGAAGTAAGCCGCCAGCGAAGCCAGAAAGGCCACCAGGATGCCCACCATCAGGAAGCCGCCCATGAAGCTCATGTCGCGCTTGGACACCAGCACGTAGGCGGACAGGCCGAGGAAGATCGCGGCGGTGCCGCCCATGGCCATCATCACTGTCTCGGCGCCATTGGGCAGGGACAGGTAGAGGCTGATGATGGGGCCGAGCGTGTAGCCCATGAAGCCGGTCAGGGCGAACACGAGCGCCACGCCCAGAGCGCTGTTGCGGAACTTCGTGATCGCAAACAGCAATCCGAAGTAGCCGACCATGGTGATCAGCAGGCCGGGGTGGGGCAGGCCCAGTGCGGCGGAAGCGCCGGCAGTGACTGCGGAGAATCCGAGCGTCAGGGCCAGCAGCAGATAGGTATTGCGCAGCACGCGATAGGCGGCGGCGTCGATGGGCGTCGTCGATCGCGCACCATAAGGCGCCGTGCGGACGTTGGTGTAGCGGTCGTTCATGATGTGTCCTTTCAGTAAAGACAGGTACAAGGATCAACACTGTCAAGCGTAACGGTAACTCTTGCACCACCGATTGACAATGGACATGTATGGTACAGCACAGTTCCCCCAGAAAAGCGAAGATAATATGAAAGTTACTTCGCAAATGGTGGAAGCATGAAGAGCGCGGGCATCAATTTCCGGCACCTCTATTATTTCTGGGTCGTAGCCAAGGAAGGCAGCATCACGCGCGCCGCCGAGCGGCTGGACGTGGCGGTGCAGACCATCAGCGCGCAGCTCAATTTGCTGGAACAGTCGCTGGGCAAGGCGCTGCTTGCGCCGCAGGGCCGGCGTCTGGTGCTGACCGAGGCCGGGCGGGTTGCCCTCGGATATGCCGACCAGATATTCCTGCTCGGCGAGCAGATGCAGGAGGTGCTGACCGAAACCGACATTGGCCGCACCATGCGCCTGACCGTGGGCGTGACGGATTCCATGCCCAAGCTCATCGCCTCGCGGCTGGTGGAAGTGGCGCTGCGGCTGCCGCAGAAGGTCAAGCTGGTGTGCGTCGAGGACGATTTCGAGTCGCTGCTGGGCGATTTGTCGGTGCACAAGCTGGACGTCGTCCTGACCGACCGTCCGGTGCCGTCCGGCACCACGCTGCGGGTCTTCAGTCACCTGCTCGGTGAAAGCGATGTGGCGCTGTACGGCGTGCCCGAACTGGCCGCGCACTACTCCGAGGGTTTCCCGTCCAGCCTGCGCGGCGCGCCATTGCTTCTGCCCACGCGCAATCACGCCATCCGTGGCAGGCTGGATCACTGGTTCGAAATGCATGACGTGCGCCCGGACGTGGTCGGTGAATTCGACGACAACGCGATGATGAATACCTTTGCGCGCCACGGGCTCGGCCTGTTTCCGGCGTCGGGTGCTTTCCGGGAGGAAGCAAGATCCGAGTTCAATGCGCTGCCGGTGGGCGAGCTGGCTGGCGTGCATGAGCAGTTCTACGCCATCTCGAACGAGCGCAAGATCAAGCATCCGGCGGTCGAGGCCATCCTGAGCGCCAGTCACGGCGACATTTTCCGGAAGCGCGCGACGTGAGCGCGGGCCAGCCAGCGGGCGATGTACAGGTGGCCGGCGCCGCAGGCGAGCCATGGCGCATCGTGTACCTGCTGGCGGTTACCCAGATCGTTTCCTATGGCTCGCTCTACTATGCCTTCGCGCTGCTGGCGCCGGCGTTGCGCAGCGACCTGGGCTGGCGCAATGAGATCGTCTTCGGGGCGTTCTCGCTGAGTCTGCTGCTGGCCGGCCTGTGCGCAGCGCCGGCGGGCGTTCTGGTGGACCGTTACGGCGGGCGGCGTGTGATGGCGGCCGGCTCGCTGCTGGCCGGAGTCGGGCTGCTCGGCCTGGCCGGGGCCGATACCGTCGCCGCCTACTTTGCGGCCTGGACGGTGACCGGCGTGGCCATGGCCATGGTCTGGTACGAGACGGCCTTTGCCACCATCAACCGTGGTTTCGACGCCAGCGCACGCCGGGCGATGTCGGTGCTGACGTTGTTCGGCGGCTTTGCCAGCACCATGTTCTGGCCGCTGACCCTGTTTCTGGCCGAGCACATCGGATGGCGCGGGACCTTTGCCACCTATGCTGCGCTGCAATTGCTGGTGTGCCTGCCGCTGCACCTCGCACTGCCGCGCGACGGTGTACGGCGCAGACCGCAACTCCCGCAAGGGGCTGCCTCCGGCCGCGATTTCACGCTCAGCCAGGCGCTGCGCACGCCGGTGTTCTGGATGGTGGCGCTGGCCTTTTCTGCCCACATGCTCATCTTCTCGTCGATGTCCGTGCATCTCATTGCCTTGCTGCAGCGTTTTGGCCATGCAACCGGTGCGGCCGTACTCCTGGCCGCAATGATCGGCCCCATGCAGGTCGCAGGGCGCATGGGCGAAATGGCGCTGATGCATCGTTTTGCGCCGGTCGCCGTCGGACGTTTCACATTTGCGCTGCTGCCGGCGGGCCTGCTGGCACTGCTGGCGTTCGGCGAAAACCGGTATATGGCCGGGCTGTTTTGCGTCCTGTTCGGCATGAGCAACGGCATCATGACCATCGTGCGTGGCACGGTGCCGCAGGAGCTGTTCGGGCGCAGCCACTATGGAGCGATTACCGGCGCACTGGCCGGACCCGCCCTGCTGGCCATGGCTGCCGCGCCGCTTGCACTCGCGGCATTGCTGGAAGTGCTGCCCTCCGATCGCTGGCTGCTGGCCTGCCTGTTGGGCGTTTCGCTCATGTCGCTGCTGGCTTTTCTCATGGCGTCGCGACAGCGCGCGTGGCAGACCGCGACGGACACCTGACGCTTTTCTTGCTTCAGGATAGAATCTTGCCTTCTGGAAATACCGGGAGGCTCGCTCCCGAGAGGACTATCCCTTGCGCAAGAACCTCCCGATCACGCAGAACGAGTATGTGCTGCGCGATGCCGCCGCGATCGTATCGAAGACCGACCTGAAGGGCCGAATCACCTACGTCAATCCCTACTTCATCGAAGTCAGCGGCTTTTCCAGAGAGGAGTTGATTGGATCGCCGCACAATCTGGTGCGCCATCCGGACATGCCGTCAGCTGCCTTTGCCGACCTGTGGGCAACGCTGAAGGATGGCCTGCCCTGGACCGGGATCGTCAAGAACCGGCGCAAGAATGGCGACTACTACTGGGTCAAGGCAAACGTCACTCCGATCCGGGCCGATGGAAAGGTGACCGGCTACATGTCGGCGCGCACGCGTCCGTCGCGTGCCGAGGTCAAGGCCGCCGAAGCGCTGTACCGCTCCATGCGCGAGGGGAACAGCCGGTTTTTCCTGCACCACGGACATCTCGTGCGAACCGGCTGGGGCGGCCTGTTCGCGCGCTTGCAGCATGCATCGCTGAACCAGCATCTCGCCTGGGGCATGGGCGCCCAGCTGCTGGCCGTGTGTGCACTGGTCGCGGCGACGGCGACCGAGGCACTGCCTTCCTTCTGGCTTGCCGCGCTGGGTGCGCTGCCGATTGCCGGCTGCCTGCTGCTGTGGCGTTGGCTGGCGGTGGCCGTGGCAGCGCCGCTCAAGGGGGCGACACAAACTGCGCGCGCGATCGCCGGCGGCGATCTCACTTGCAGCTTCGAGACCTCGCACCGCGGGGATTTCGGACGTCTGCTTGGCGCCTTGCAGCAGATGAACATCAATCTGCAGGCGTTGATCGGCGATGTGCGCAGCAACATCGACGCCATCGGCGTGGGCGCGCGGGAAATCGCAATCGGCAATATGGGGTTGGCGCATCGCACCGAGAGCCAGTCCGCCAGCCTTGCCGAGACCGCAGCCAGCATGGAGCAGCTTGCGGCAATCGTGAAGCGCAATGCCGATAGTGCCGAGCAAGGTAACGGTCTGGGCGCAGCAGCCATGGAAGTCGCACGTCGTGGCGGCGAGGCGACGGCACGGGTGGTCGGCTCCATGCAGGACATCAGCACTGCGTCGCACAAGGTGGTCGACATTGTCGCCCTGATCAACAGCATTGCCTTCCAGACCAATTTGCTGGCCCTGAATGCGGCCGTGGAGGCTGCGCGCGCCGGAGTGCACGGACGTGGCTTCGCAGTGGTGGCGCAGGAAGTGCGCGAGTTGGCGCGACGCAGTGCGCATGCCGCCGGCGAGATCAAGGCTTTGATCGAGGGCGCAATCAATACCGTCGATGTCGGCGGCGAACTGGTGCAGCGTGCCGGCACGACGATGGAGGAAATCGTCACGGCGGTGTCTGAAGTGGGCGCCATCCTCGCTGACGTTCGCAATGCCTCCGGTGAACAGCGTACCGGCATCGAACACGTCAATCGGGCGGTGACCCAGATGGAGGCGGCCACGGTGCAGAACGTTGCCCTGGTCGAGCAGGCGGCCATGGCAGCACAGGCCCTGACCGAACAGGTCGATCATCTGGCGGCGTCGATCGAGGTGTTCAGGCTGAAATCCTGAGTTCAAAGCCAGTACTCGAACAGGCGTATGAACCATTCGCGCAGGCGGTCGCGCAGTCCGCGCCTGTTCCATTGGTCGGGATTGACCCGCACCGAATCGCGCAGGTCCTGCTGGAACAATGCTTCCATGCGTTTGGCGAAATCCGCATCGAGCACTACGGCGTTGACCTCATCGTTGTGCAGGAAACTGCGCATGTCCAGATTGGTCGAGCCGATGGTCGACCAGACGCCGTCTATGACCGCTGTCTTGGCATGCAGCATCGCGCTGCGCCGTTCATGGACTTCGATCCCGGCCGCGATCAGTTCGCCGTAGAAGGACCGGCCGGCGTGCAGCAGCATGCCGACGTCCGAAAAGCTGGGAAAAATGATCTTCACTTCCACGCCGCGCCGTGCCGCGTCGGTCATTGCGCGCAGCATCTCCCGATCCGGCAAGAAATAAGCCGTGGTGATGTGAATGCTGCGGTCCGCGTGCACGAAGGCCGATATGTAGGCCTCGTACACGGCGTGGTGCCCGCGCTCCGGCGTGCTGGCGATGGTCCGCACGAGCGCGTTTCCGGCCGGTGCGAGCAGCGGAAAATAATCGGCTGCGGCCGGCATCCCACCTGTCTGGCGCTGCCAGGTGTCGAGAAACATGTCCTGGAAGTCGGCCACCACCGGCCCTTCGATGCGCATGTGGGTGTCGCGCCAGGCCGCCTCGCGCGCGTCCGGCGGACTGCTGCGGCGCTGCGGCAGAAATGAACTCTTGCCGTACACCTTGCTGATGTTGACGCCGCCGGTGAAGGCCACGCGTCCATCAACCACCAGGATCTTGCGGTGGTCGCGCTGGTTGACCTTCCAGCGTCCGCGCGAATGCAGTGGATTGACGGGGTTGTATTCCAGCACAGCGATGCCGGCCGCACGCATGCGATCGAAGAACCCGCGCGGCGTGTCGAGCGCGCCGACGCTGTCGTAGATCAGATTGACCACCACGCCGGCCTGGCGCTTCTCGATCAGCAGATCGGCCAGCGCCTGTCCGACATCGTCGGCATCGAAGATATAGGTTTGAAGATTGACATGGTCGCGCGCGGCCGCAATGGCATCGCGCATGGCGCGCATGGTGAGCGGGCCGTCGGCCAGCAGTTCGACCTTGTTGCCGGCCACCAGCGGCCGACCGCTGATCGCTTCCTCTGCCGCCGCGTGACGCGCCAGCATGTCGGTCGCGCCTGCATTGCGGGCAAGACGGCTGAGCAGCGCCTTGCTGCGCTTCCGCGGCATTTCGC
>JAEZHR010000385.1 GCA_023416415.1 Pseudomonadota bacterium | reverse complement strand
ACGCCCAGTACCAGCAGACGCGTCTTGACGCCGGGGTCGGCGACCGCAGCCCTGATCTCGGCGGCCAGGCGGTCTATGATCGGTTGCGGCGTGCCGGCCGGCGCGGCGAGCCCGTTCCAGGAGGCTGCCTGATAGCCGGTCAGCCCGCTTTCTGCCACCGTCGGCACCTCCGGCAGGCCGGAGAATCGTCTGGATGAAGTCACGGCCAGCGCCCTGAAATTGCCGGCCTTGATCTGCGGCAGCGCCGGGCCGAGGATTTCCACGCTGGCATCGACTTCACCGGTGGCGGTGGCCGTCAGGACTTCGGGTGTGCCCTTGTAGGGAACGATCAGTGCATCGATGCCGGCCATCGAGACGAACAGTTCGGCGGCCAGATTCTGCGTGCTGCCGCGGTTGATGGTGCCGATGTCGAGCTTTCCGGGGTTGGATCTGGCGTAATCGATGAGCTCGGCTGCACTGCGCACCGGCAATTTGTTGTTGACCAGAAGCGCCAGATCGAAAAAGCCGATGGTCGAGATCGGCGTGAAGTCCTTGAGTGTGTCGTAGGGCAGTTTCTTGAACAGATTGGCGCTGACGGCAGTGCCGTTGCTGATCAGGAGCAGGGTGTAGCCGTCGGGTGCGGCCTTGGCCACGGTATCGGCGGCGATGATGCCGCCCGCGCTGGGACGGTTCTCGATGATGACAGGCTGCTTCATCGACTCCGACATCTGCTGCGCCACCAGCCGTGCAGTGAGATCGGCAATGCCGCCCGCGCCAAAGGGCACGACGATTCGGACGCGTTTGCCCGGATACTCTTGCGCACTGGCGCCGGCTGCCACGAGCAGCGCCAGTGCCGCCATGCCGTACTTCAGGTGGGTATGAAAACGGGTCAGCATGCATTCACCTTGACTGAGGGGCCCGAGCCATCGGACCCAAGAATGGATACCAGCGCCGCAGCCAGGCCGGCCCGGCGGACGGTCTGGCTGCGACAGCAGGAAAGCGCGTGCCGCGGCGCTACTGAAGCGGTCGCCACGAGACCCGGCGCGCGGATGTGCCGCCTTGATTTCCAATCGGCGGGTTGACCACGACGGTACCGGTCTCGGCTGCGCTTGAACGCCGGATCAGGGCGCGCACCGTACCGTCGCTCTGACGCACCATCACCGGACGCGTGACGAGGCCGCTGCCAAGTCCCGTCGCCACGACGCCATTGGTCCCCGGCAGGAAGCCGCCGGTCAGGTAATCCAGTGCATAGACGAAACTGGACGACGTATCGGCCGGCTCGCCACAGGCGTTGGCGCTCGCGCCCGATGGCGTGATGGTGGTAAAGAGCAGCGTGCCCAGGCCCAGGGCGGGATCGGTGACGGAGCGTTCTCCGCCCGTCAGGAAGTCGATGAACCAGCCATTGTTCTCCGCCCAGTTCACGGCATTGCGCGTGCCGGTCCTGACGATCTGCGACGGCAGACAGACGGTGGTGGGCGTGTTGGGCGGGCACACGCCGCTTGTCAGCACCTGCTGCACGAAATTGCTGCCGGAAGCACGCGGGTTCGCGTAGGTCGTCTCGCCCAGGGTGTCCTTGACGGCGTAGAAGGACTGCTTGCGCGTGTCCGTGACGTCGCTTACGCCAAGATATCGCCCGGTGCCCACGAACACGATCGGTTTCCCCATGACAGTCCCCTCCAGCGGCTTGACGGTAATGGGTTGCGGTCTGTCGTCGTCGTCCAGGACGGTCAGGAGACGATGGGCCTCGTAGCCGGCCGCGCCGATGTCGCCGTTGATGTCAAAGCGCCAGAGGTTACCGAGCAGGTCGCCCCCGTAGACGGCCAGAGTGGTGTTGTTGGTCATCGCATTCGGGGCATGCGCGCTGATGCGGGAAAGGCCGCTCGGTGCGGCATCGCTGCCGACGCCGGTGCTGATCGTGCGAATCAGTGCCCCGGTGTTTGCGTTCAGCACGAAGAGATGGCCCTTGCCGCCGCTGTTGTTGTAGCCGGAGGAGAGCAGCACGACCCAGGTGCCGTTCTTGAGCTTGGTGATTCGCGGATTGCCGTACGAATAGCCGAGGTTGGCGTGCGTAAATTCCCAGAGCAGTCGCGGCTCAAGGGGATTGGTGACGTCCAGCGCGTAATAGCCCTTTCCGCCGCGGTTCAGGCCGCCCACGAGAATGGTTTTCCATTCCGAGGCCGAGCATGTGCTGGTTGGCGCATTCGGGCAGATGTCCCCGGTTTCGGGCGTGCCGTCCACATAGAACCGGTGCTGGCTTGCGTAATCGATGTCCGCAATCTTGTACATGTCGGGCAGGACCATGCTCGGCACATATGCCCACAGTTCCTGTCCATTGGCGCCGTCGAAAGCGTGAAGCATGCCGTCATTGGCGCCAACATACACGGCAGCCCGCCGTGACGCTTTCTGCTGCTTGAAGGCGAGGTAGTTGGCATCGGCATAGTTGTACATCGGCGCCTGCACGTACCGTGCCTCCGAGGACACGATATCGCCCAGCACATGCTTGCGCTTGCGGAAGTAGGTACCCTCGTGGCTCCGATCGCCGCGCAGGAAGTTGACCAGCGCTTCTCCTGCGGCGCCACCTTCCGCGATTGTCGAGTTGTCCTGCGCTGCCGCGGCCAGGCATTCGGGCCCGGTTGAGCAGAACTGCGTGAGTCCGGCGCCGCCGGCGCCGGCAGCAACGTGCGGCTTCGTGAAATAGGCGCCGAGGCTCGCCGACTGGAGGTTCTCCCATGTGAATTCGATCAAGCCCGATGCCGCTTTTGTGTAGATGGTACGGGAGGCAAGCGGTGTCGCGGCGACCTTGCTGGCGGCGGCAGCGGTTTCGTCGGTGTAGAGAAGCTTGATCTTGCTGCCGTCTACGCCGTTGGTCGTACCGTCGAAGGTTTCGCCCGAAACGTATTCACGCCTGACGGAATAGCAGCGTTCGCCCTGATTGAATACGCTTCCTTCCTCGTAGTTTGTGTTCGGCCTCCAGGGCGTGACCGCGCAATCGAGCAGTTTCATGGCCGACCAGTTGTCCGCCGAAAGCGAGCCATTGGATTCAAGCCGTTGGCGCACGAGCTCGCCGGTCCATTCTACCGATCGATAGGACGAACTGAACACGAAATTGTCGTTCGCGCTGACGTTCGGGTTGCTGCTTGCCGCCGCAGCCGCCGTGCCGGGGCGTGGCGTATTGACGATGGATTCCAGCGTGCTGTTGAGACCCGATGCAAGCGCGTCTGGCGATCCGGCGCTGAAGTAGGTGCCGCGACCGTTCACTGCCGCATGCCACAAATCGTCGATGTTGGCGACGGAGTCGGCCGAAGGCGTGGGCCAGGTGCACTGTCCGTTGGCCTGCCACAGACAGATGCCGCGCGAATGGTCGGGTGTGGTGCCCATGCGCACGTTGTAGAAATCGCCGCTGGTGTCGTTCCAGTAATCCTTGCCGTCCTGCGGTGCATACAGCATCTGGCCCTGCGCCCCCAGGCCGAGGGTGAACGTGGTCATGTGCTGCGTGCTTGCCACGTCGCGGCCATTCGAAGGCACGTTGTTGTCACACAGGTTGTTGGCCGTCGTGGCAGGCGGAATCACCGGTCCTGTGCATGTCCCGGTGCCGTCTTCCGCGTGCGGACTGCGAAGGTCGGTGTTGTAGTAGTAGGCTGCGACGTCGGCCAGCGTGTTGGAAGTGCCGCCGTTGGTCTGGTAGCGGCACTGGCGCGCCGTTTCAACGGTGAAGCTCGGTCCGTCAGATGGCTCGATTGCAGTACAGGACGTGTCGTTCTGCCAGGAAGTCCAGTCGGTGTATCGACAGTTCTGCGTGGCAGATTGGGTGCAGGAAGACACGTTGACCCAGGCAGACAGGTGATCGATCGTCCGGCACTGGGTGGCGG
>JAEZHR010000294.1 GCA_023416415.1 Pseudomonadota bacterium | reverse complement strand
CGCTACCAGACGATGCAGTGGCTGATGTTCCAGATGGGCGGCATCGATGTTCGGCCAGCTTGGCTTCTTCCACAAATTTGCGGGCAAGGATTACGAGGACAAGCGCCCGCGCGATCGCTATGCCGCGGAGTCCCGACGTCTGCTGGGGGTGCTGGACCGGCATCTGGCGGATCGCGCGTGGATCATGGGCGACGACTACACGATCGCCGACATCGCGACATTCCCGTGGGTGCGCAATCTGGTGGGCTTCTACGGCGCCGGCGAGCTGGTTCGCTTCTCCGATTTTCAGAACGTCAGGCGCGTACTCGATGTCTTCGTCACGCGCCCGGCCGTTGTCCGCGGTCTCGACATTCCGAAGCGCGATCCCGCATGAAAAAAGGCCCCCTCTCAATGAGGGGGCCTTTTCGCAGCTTCTCGCAGCGTGTCAGGATGGTGCTGGTATTGCTATCCGACCGCCAGCTCCGGTGGATGCAGCCGGTCCTTTCGAAAAAGACTCCGCTCTCCGACGACTGCATGTTGCATATCGTACATCAGGCGATTCGGCAGGGCTGTTACTTTGCGTAACGTCAATTCATCGTTTGATCAGCCGCACGCGCGGCGCGCAGTTGAAGGTCGCCGTGTCGCACGGCGGCGTGCGTTCGTGACAACTGCCGGTGGTCGTCCTGCTGATGCGAAGCATGCGTCGCGAGTGGAGTGCTGCACGCGCGAGGCGTGCGCTGCGCAGCCGCATTCATGCGCATTTGCGCGCATTCATGATCTTGCCGAGCGTTGAAGTGCCGCCGCCGATGCGAGGCGCGCGAAGTGCCTGCTTGCCGGGACGGCTGAGAAGGTCCTGCACAGGAGGCACGATGCGTGCTATAGCATTGCCTTTTTCCCCTCAAGCGAAAGGACCCGCCATGCTTGCTTCGTCCGGATACGGCACCGACTCCGCTACCGAACCGCTGCGCCCGATGAGTTTCGAGAGGCGCGACCTGCAACCGAAGGACGTGCAGATCGACATCCTGTACTGCGGCGTTTGTCATTCAGATCTGCACACTGTGCGCAACGAGTGGGGCAATACCGTGTACCCGGTGGTGCCGGGCCATGAAATCGTCGGGCGCGTTGCCGCCATAGGCAGTGATGTCACGAACTATAAGCCTGGCGATCTGGTCGGGGTTGGCTGCATGGTCGATTCCTGCCAGCACTGCAACGCCTGTGCCGAAGGGCTCGAGCAGTACTGCGAGAACGGCTTCGTCGGCACCTACAACGGCGAGGAAATGCACACCGGCGGCATGACCTTTGGCGGCTATTCGAACAACATCGTCGTCACCGAAAAATTCGTGCTGCGCATCCCAGACAACCTTGACCCCGCTGCCGCCGCGCCACTGCTGTGCGCCGGCATCACGACCTGGTCGCCGTTGCGACAGTGGAAGGTGGGGCCGGGACAGAAGGTGGGCGTGGTCGGCCTCGGCGGGCTCGGCCACATGGCGATCAAGCTTGCCAAGGGGCTGGGTGCGCACGTGGTGCTGTTCACCACGAGTCCGGGCAAGGCCGAGGACGCGAAACGCCTGGGCGCCGACGAAGTCGTGATATCGAAGAACGCGGAAGAGATGAAGGCTCACCGGGGCTCGCTCGACTTCATCCTCGATACCGTCGCCGCACCGCACAATCTCGATGTCTTCCTCTCCCTGCTCAAACGGGACGGCACCATGGTTCTGGTCGGTGTGCCGGCCGAGCCGCATCCTTCGCCCCAGGTATTCAATCTGATCATGGCACGACGGCGCCTTGCAGGCTCCCTCATCGGTGGCATCGCCGAAACCCAGGAAATGCTCGACTTCTGCGGCGAGCACGGCATCGTTTCGGACGTGGAAGTGATTCCCATCCAGGACATCAATACGGCCTACGAGCGCATGCTTGCCAGCGACGTCAAGTACCGGTTTGTGATTGATATAGCAACACTAAATTCAAAATCCTGAATTCGGTACTGTCCAAAGTGGGGCAGGTGGGGGCATAATTGCCCCCCGGTTCGGCCGCTGCGTGCTCGTTTGTTGTGCAAAAAGCAAGGACATCACCCTCGGTTGTGCCTTGAACTGGTGCATGCGCGCACCGTGATTTACCACCCCTTGGAAAGATCATGCGATATCAAAACCTGGAAGAATTCCTGGCGTACGTAAAGGAACGTAACCCCGGCCAGCCCGAGTTTCACCAAGCCGTCACGGAGGTGATGGAGAGCTTGTGGCCTTTCATCTCCGCCAATCCGCGCTATGCCGAACACGGTTTGCTGGATCGCCTGATCGAACCTGAGCGTGTTGTTCAGTTCCGCGTTTCCTGGGTCGATGACAAGGGTGAAGTCCGCGTCAACCGCGGTTACCGCATCCAGCAAAACTCCGCCATCGGTCCCTACAAGGGCGGGTTGCGCTTCCACCCCTCGGTCAATCTCTCCATCCTCAAGTTCCTCGCATTCGAACAGACCTTCAAGAACGCGCTGACCACGCTGCCGATGGGCGGCGCCAAGGGCGGCTCCGACTTTGACCCCAAGGGCAAGAGCCCGGGTGAAGTCATGCGCTTCTGCCAGGCCTTTGCCAGCGAGCTGTTCCGCCACGTCGGCTCCGACACCGACGTGCCGGCCGGCGACATCGGCGTGGGCGGTCGCGAAGTGGGTTACATGGCCGGCATGGTCAAGAAGCTGTCCAACCGCTCCGATTGCGTCTTTACCGGCAAGGGCTTGTCCTTCGGCGGCTCGTTGATTCGTCCGGAAGCGACCGGCTACGGCACCGTCTACTTCGTCGAGGAAATGCTCAAGCGCGCCGGCAAGAATCTGGAAGGCATGCGCGTGGCCGTTTCCGGTTCGGGCAATGTTGCGCAGTATGCGGTGGAAAAGGCGATGGCTTGCGGCGCCAAGGTCGTCACCGTGTCCGACTCCAGCGGCACCATCATCGACGAGGCAGGTTTCACGCCTGAAAAGCTCGCCATCCTGATGGAAGTGAAGAACCACCTGTACGGCCGCGTCAAGGACTATGCCGAGCGTGTGCCGGGTGTGAAGTTCGTGGCCGGTGCCAAGCCCTGGGGCGTCAAGGTCGACGTTGCCTTGCCTTGCGCGACCCAGAACGAACTCAATGGCGAGGATGCCGCCATTCTGATCGAGGGCGGAGTCATCTGCGTGGCCGAAGGCGCAAACATGCCTTGCACCATCGAAGCAGCCAAGCTGTTCGAGGAAAAGGGTGTGCTCTATGCGCCGGGCAAGGCGAGCAACGCCGGTGGCGTGGCCACATCGGGCCTGGAAATGACCCAGAACGCAATGCGCCTGTCCTGGAACAAGGAAGAGGTGGACGATCGCCTGAAGAAGATCATGGTCAACATCCACGATGCCTGCACGCGGTACGGCCAGCGCGAAGACGGCAGCGTCAGCTACATCGACGGCGCCAACATCGCCGGCTTTGTGAAGGTTGCGGAAGCCATGCTGGCGCAGGGCGTCATCTGACCCATGTTCCTCGTGAACGGAAAAGGAGCGCGCCGCGCTCCTTTTTTTTCGCCTTCGATCCAGGAGGGGGCGCGCCGCATCCTGTCCGTGCGCGTCCGGAAGGCGTGTTGAAGGAGGTGAGTGGGATGAAGGGGCGCTCAAGGGGCAGCGTCCGGATGCCTGTCCGGCGCCCGGCCGTTGGTCGGGTTTTTCGAGGACGCGTCCTTGCGTGCGGGCCAGGCGAACCAGCGCTCCTTCGGCACCAGCACCTTCCCGGCGGGCTGCGTTTCGAAGTGGGGCGACATGATCTGCACGCCATACTCATTGAAGATGTCCTGGATGTGGCCGTGAAGCTCGTCGAGCACGAGGTCGTAGGTGTCCGGCCGCACAATGAAGGCGGCAAGCTCGTAGCGCACGTAAAAGTCGCTCAGCTCGCGCTGCAGGATGCGAGGGGCGATGTCATGGCGAACGCCGCGGGTCCTGCGTGCCGCCTGGCCGAGCATCGCGACGACCTGGCGCCATGAAGCGTCATAGCCGACAGCCACGCTGGTGGTAACGCTCGCGCCCTTGTCGGGGGCGCGCCTTGAGAAGTTCTTGATCTGCGTGCCGACAACGACGGTATTCGGTATCGTGATTTCCTCGTGCCTGCAGGTCTTTATCTTGGTCGATAGCAGACCGACCTGCGTGACCACGCCTTTTTCGTCGTCGATCTTCACCACATCACCTTTGATCAGTGCGCGTGAATATACAAGGACCAGGCCGTTCATGGCCTGATTGACGATGCCGGCCGAACCGAGCGAGAGCATCAGGCCGGCAATGACGCTGATGCCCTGGAAGGCAGCGCTGTCCGATCCGGGTATGTATGGATAGGCGATCGCCAGCGCGAACAGCCAGAGGACGGCCAGAAGCAGCCAACGCGTTGCGCGTGCCGTGTCCGGATACAGGAAAGGCGACGAAATCCTTTCCTGCTCGATGGCGCGCAAGAAGGCGCTCAATGCACGCGCCGACATGCGCGCGACAATGAAGATCACGGCAACTGTCATGATCCCGGGGGCGGAGTCGACCATTCTCTGTCCCAGTTGTTCAAGCAGGCGCATCAAGTTGCCGGCGAGTGCCTCGCCCCAAGGCGAGGTATAGGGGAAGCTGCCAAGAACGATCGTGGCACACATATAACCCGCAAAGAAGATCGCAATCCATGACGCGAACGCGACGAGCCCCTCCAGAATAATTTTCATCGGCGCGGTCATGGCATGGCCGCCATGCGTGATCCGCGCCATGCGGCGTCGCGCGGACGCTTCCAGCGTGCGCGCGACGCGCAGGCGCAGGCGTACGATGAACCAGACGGCCAGGGCGAACAGCGCGAGCGCACTTACTGACAGCGCGGCACCGCGCAGTATGGTGTCGGGCTCGCGCTGCTGCCGCAACGCGCGCAGCGCGATGGACAATCTTCCGGCGGCCTGGTCGGCCTCCTGCTGCAGCGTGTGATCCGACAGTGGATCGATGTCAGCTTCCACCAGCCCGAACAGTTTCCGCGTGCCGGCGTGAATGGCGAGCCCTGGTGTGTCGCCCAGCTTCGTCTCATTCACCGATATCGTTGCGCGAAGCTCCGCATCGGACAGTTGTTCGACTTCCTTTTTGGCGGAAATCACGCGGTCGGCCGGTGTTGCCGAGCCGAGCGTCGCGCGAAAGGTCACGACCTCGCGGTTACCGATCTTCAGTACCGCCGTTTCATGCATTGCTTCACCGTTGGTGGTGGCAGTCCATGGCAGCGAGGCGGCAGACGCGTTCAGCGCAGCCATGGACATGAACACAGGCAGCAGCCACGCCAGCATGTGGCGTGGAAGAAAATGCAGGCGTCTGCCCATGCATGTGCCGACCGGCATTCGGACCATGGCGAAGCTCCTTCCGGACAGTTGCCGGCCCCTCGAACATTTCGGCCAGCCGAACCGCACGATCCATCATAGACCGCGGGTCAGGTCGGCACCAAAGATGCTGAACGATTGCCCTTGGCGAGATCAAACGGTGGACGCAAAAACGCACCGGCTTGGCTGGCAGCACCGACTTTCCGCAGTGATCCTGCAGGTGCGGGCCAGGCCAGACAATTGCCGAAGTGTTGATCATTCTGGAGTGCCGAACCGGCCAACGGCAGTCCAATGAAAGCCGCGACTCCTCAATGCTCCAGCCCAACCACGCGGAGGAATGATGTGTGCAGCACATGTCGGACAGAAGCAAAGCGGGCGTGAACAGCCGGTGCTGGTGGACCTTGCCTTGCAGGGAGGCGGATCGCATGGGGCCTTCACCTGGGGCGTGCTGGATCGCATGCTGCAGGAATCCTGGGTGCGCATCGAAGCCGTGTCCGGAACCTCCGCCGGCGCGATGAATGCAGCAGTGATGATCGCCGGCTACGAAGAGGGCGGTCCCGACGGCGCGCGCGCTTCCCTGGAGGGCTTCTGGCGCCGCAATGCCGACGCCGCCAGATTCAGTCCTTTCCGTCGCGCTCCGCTGGATGTCCTGGCGGGTCGCTGGACTCTCGACAATTCTCCGTTCTACTTCGTTGCCGACATGGTGGGACGGGTGTTTTCGCCTTACGACCTCAATCCCACCGGCCTCAATCCGCTGCGCGACGTGCTGGCGGACAGCATCGACTTCAGTAGACTGGCCAGATCAAAAATGCATCTGTTCGTGACCGCGACCAACGTGCACACGGGCAGGGGACGCGTGTTTCGCAACGAAGAGATCACGCCTGATGTCTTGCTTGCATCGGCTTGCCTGCCCACCATGTTTCAGGCGATCGAGATCGATGGGGAACCCTACTGGGATGGTGGCTATGCCGGCAATCCCACCATTACGCCGCTGGTGCGCGACTGCGAGTCGAGGGACACGATCATCGTGCAGATCAACCCCGTCGTGCGCAGCAATGTGCCCCGCTCGGCACAGGAGATCCACAACCGTCTCAATGAAATCTCCATCAATGCCAGCTTGCTCAAGGAGTTGCGGATGCTCGCGCTGCTGAGGAAGGTGGTCGACCCGGGCAAGGGGGAAGGTGCGCGCTGGGCCGGCATGCGCATACACCGCATCGCGAGCGCGGCACTGGAAGGGCTGGGCGCTTCCTCCAAGCTCAATGCGGAGTGGGATTTTCTCTGCATGCTGCGCGACGAGGGGCGTCGCAGCGCCGTGCAGTTCCATGAAGAACACGGTCGTGTCCTCGGGCATGCCTCCTCGTTCGACATCGACGAACTGCTGACGCTGGTCTGAGACCTGATTGTTTCGAAGAAAGCGGATGCCTGCCCGGGCACCTACTTCTTCAGACGATACCCGGTCTTGAATATCCACCACACCGCACCCAGGCACAACAGCATGAACATCATCGTCATGCTCAGGCTGACGCCGATGGAAACGTCGGAGACGCCGTAGAAGCTCCAGCGGAACCCCGAGACGAGATAGACCACCGGGTTGAACAGCGTGACCTTCTGCCAGAACTCCGGCAGCATGCTGATCGAGTAGAAGCTGCCGCCCAGGAAGGCGAGCGGGGTGACGATCATCACCGGAACGATCTGCAGCTTCTCCCAGCCGTCGGCCCAGATGCCGATCACGAAGCCGAACAGGCTGAAGGTGACCGAGGTCAGGATCAGGAAGGCCAGCATCCATACCGGGTGCAGAATGGAATAGTCGACAAACAGGCGCGCGGTGGCCAGGATGATCAGGCCCAGCAGCACCGACTTGGTGGCGGCAGCACCCACGTAACCGAGCACGATCTCCAGTGGCGACACCGGCGCCGACAGCACTTCGTAAATCGTGCCAGCCCACTTCGGCATATAGATGCCGAAGGACGCGTTGGAGATGCTTTCGGTCAGCACCGACAGCATGATCAGACCCGGCACGATATAGGCGCCGTAGCCCACGCCTTCGATGTCGCCCATGCGGGCTCCGATGGCGGAGCCGAAGACGATAAAGTAGAGCGAAGTCGAGATCACGGGCGAGGCAATGCTCTGCATGAGCGTGCGCCACCAGCGCGACATTTCAAACTTGTAGATGGCTTTGACGCCGTGGATGTTCATTGGCGGCTCCCTTTCCCTTCATGGACCAGATTCACGAAGATATCCTCCAGCGAGCTTTCCTGCGTTTGCAGGTCCTTGAAATGGATGCCGCGCGTCGCCAGTGCGTGCAGCAGGGCCGGCACGCCCGGGTGTTCGCCCTGTGCGTCAAAGGTATAGGTAAGTTGACTGCCGTCGGAGGACAGCTCCAGCCGGTAGCTGGCCAGATCGGCCGGCACGGCGTCCAGTGGCTGCTGCAGCAAGAGCGTGAGCTGCTTCTTGCCGAGCTTTTTCATCAGCGTCGTCTTGTCTTCGACCAGCAGGATCTCGCCCTTGCTGATGATGCCGATCCGGTCGGCCATCTCCTCGGCTTCTTCGATGTAATGCGTGGTGAGGATGATCGTTACGCCGTTCTCGCGCAAACGCCGAACCATCTCCCACATGTCGCGCCGCAGATCGACGTCCACGCCCGCAGTCGGTTCGTCAAGGAAGAGGATGGTCGGTTCGTGGGAGAGTGCCTTGGCGATCATCACGCGCCGTTTCATGCCGCCCGAGAGCGCCATGATCTTCGATTGGCGCTTGTCCCACAGCGAAAGATCCTTGAGCACCTTTTCGATGTAGGCGGGGTCCGGCGCCTTGCCGAACAGGCCGCGGCTGAAATTCACCGTATCCCACACGGTTTCGAAGGCATCGGTGAACAGCTCCTGCGGCACCAGCCCGATCTTCATGCGCGCGGCGCGGTAGTCGCGCACGATGTCATGGTCGTCGGCGATCACGTGTCCGGTGCTGGGCGTGACGATGCCGCAGATGATGTTGATCAGCGTGGTCTTGCCTGCGCCGTTGGGGCCGAGCAGGGCAAAGATCTCGCCGCGCGCAATGTCGAGGTTGATTTCCTTGAGTGCCCGAAAACCGGACGCATACGTCTTGGACAGCGCTTGAATTGAAATGACCGGTTGCACGTGCTTTCCTCCGGGGTGAAGGAGCGATTGTAGCAATGGTCACGGATCGGCTCAGCGGTGCAGTTCTCCGGCACGCTCCGGTTGATAGATCACTTCGACGATGCGCACCGGGACCACGCCGCGTCCCGGCACTGTCCATTCGATGCGCTCGCCTTCGGACAGGCCGAGCAGGGCACTGCCGATCGGCGCCAGCACCGAGATGCGATCTTCGCTGCCGTCGGCTTCGCGCGGATAGACCAGGGTCTTGCAAAACTCCTCGCCGGTCGACTCGACCACGAAGCGCACGGTCGAGCGCATCGTGACCACACCTGGCGGGATCTGGTCCGGCTCCACGATCTCGGCGCGGCCGAGTTCCTGCATCAGGTTGTGATGGAGAGGATTGTCGGAATCCGCAAAAGCGTCGAGCAGAGCTTCAAGGCGCTCCAGGTCGAGCGAGGTAACGACGATCTTGGGTTTGTTTTCCATGGTTGTGCTCCGTGGCGTTTCAGTGAAGGCCGGCGCCCACGCTGGGGCCGGTGCTGCTGATTTCGGGTTCGCGGTGATTCAGGTTCAGGGAAGCGGACCGCGCATATGCGTTCGGACCGTGTGGCGGCTCGGGGAGGCGGAGAACCCGGACCGGGTTTTCAGGCGCTCACCGAGCCAGGGTGTGGCAGGCGAGATTTCGGCCGGAGAGTCGCGCGTGTCGCTGCGCAAGGGCCACCGGACCGTGCAGGGACGCGGCCGCGTGCATCCGGTCCGCGGGGCGGCGGACAGGACGAATGCGAGCAGGGGATGCGGCCAAGTATGTCACTGCGGTATCGGGAAAATCGGGAAAACGACGAGGAACGCAGACGCGATCCGGACGGAGTATAGACGCTTGCGCGTTTTCGTCAACTTGACAGGAAGGAACTGTCCGAAGGCACTCCGGACACGCCAGCGGCCTGGGTCGCGCCGGCTGCTCAGGCGCCCATCACCGTGACAACGACCTCGCGCCGCTGCGGGGCGGTACGGTGCTCCCACAGGAAGATGCCTTGCCAGGTGCCCAGCAGCAGGCGGCCACCGCCGACCGGTATCGTCAGAGCGGGGCCGGCGAGCACGCTGCGCGCATGGGCTGCCATGTCATCCGGACCCTCGAGCGCGTGGCGATACGCCGGATCGGCGTCGGGCGCCAGGCGTGCGAACACGGTTTCGAGATCGTGGCGCACGTCCGGGTCGGCGTTTTCAGTGATCACCAGCGAGCAGCTGGTGTGCCGCAGGAAGACATTTGCGATGCCCACGCCGATGCCCGAGGCGCGCACGATCTTCTGCACCGCGTCGGTAATGTTGCGCGTGCCGCGACCGCTGGTCGGAACGGTGAGCGTGGCCTGGTGGGGGAGCATCGCTCTAGACGGGCTTGCGTCCCATTGCTTCGCCCATCCGGATAGCGCGGGTTGCGGTCCATTCGGGGTTGAAGGCAATCACATCTTTGGGGAAGAGCATCACGACGGTGGAGCCGAGCAGGAAGCGGCCCATTTCGGCTCCTTTCTCCAGCACGATTTCCTGATCCGAGTAGTGCCACTCGCGCACGGTTCCCGAACGTGGCGGATTGACCGTGCCATGCCAGACGGTGGCCATGCTGCCGACGATGGTCGCGCCGACCAGTACCAGCGCGAAGGGACCGAAGGCTGAATCGAACAGGCACACCACGCGCTCGTTGCGTGCGAACAGTCCGGGTACGCCGCGCGCGGTGGCCGGGTTCACCGAGAACAGCGCGCCGGGAACGTAGATCATGCGCATCAGCCGTCCGTCGCAGGGCATGTGGATGCGGTGATAGTCGCGTGGGCTCAGGTAAAGTGTGGCGAAGCTGCCATGCTCGAAGGAGGCGGCCAGCGCGGCATCGCCGCCGAGCAATGCCGTGGTCGAGTAGCGGTGCCCCTTGGCCTGGATGATCTGGTCGTGTTCGATGGAGCCGAACTGGCTGATCGCGCCGTCGACCGGACAGACGAAGTCGGCATCTGCCAGCGGCCGGGCGTCGTCGCGCAGCGCGCGCGTGAAGAAATCGTTGAAGCTCGGATAGCTGGCGATGTCGGGGTTTTGGGCTTCGTTCATGTTCACGCCGTAGCGCCGCACGAACCAGCGAATCACCGGTTGCGTGAAGCGGCTGCCTTCACCGCGCGCGAAGCGGCCGGCGAGTTCGGTGAGCGCTTGTTTCGGAAGCAAGTACTGATGCAAGACGGATAGACGCATGGCGTGTCATGGGGAAAAAGAGTCGGGCGATTATATCTGCATGGTTACGGCGCACAGGGAGCTTGCGATAGAATGCGCGACCTTTTCCCCTGTGCAGGGAATGTTCACGGATTTGTCGCGCGTGCGACCGGACACGCGAGCATTGCCGGCGCTCTTGATCTGGCGCGCCTCGACAGCGCGTCCCGCACGGTACGCTATGAGCGCCGCGCAATGCGGCGCGCAAGCAGGGCGTTGTTTTCATCGAATTTATTGAGAGATCAGATTGGCTACAAGCAAAGGCAAACGTTGGAACGGTAACGTGGACAGCCTCGAAACCGAGTTTCTGAAGAATGTTCTGGAGAAGATGAGCAGCTATGGCGAGCGGGTGCAGTTTTCGCTCGTCTCAGGCGGTCCGGCCCCCAGCTACCAGGTGATCAATGAAGTGGGCAAGGCGATGGTTTTCGATCGCAACCACCATCTGCTGCGGCCGGAAGACGATGCGTTCACGGGAGCGAACGCGACCCAGTTCTTTTCGATCGACCAGATCAAGGCGGCCATTTCCGGCCAACGTATCGGTTTCGTCTCCAGCGCCAAGGGCGCGCGCGTGCCGCGCGCGACCGGCAGTGGAACCCGTACCAGCGCAGCACGCGTGGCCGAGCAAAAGGCAGCCGAGCGCTACGCCTACTACAAGGAAAACCGCCAGTGGCTGCCACCGACCATCGCTCAGCATACGGCTGAAATCGATGCGCAGATGATTGCAGGCAAGACCGCGCAGCAGGCCTTCGATGAAATTCTGAAGAAGTACTACTGAAGCTCAGTCTGATGCACCGGCATCGAGTTCCGGGTAATGCCGGAAGATGCCATCCTCGTTGAAGTGAATCCGACGTTTCGACCTGAGGTAGGTCTTGATGTGCGGGCGTGCCGCCACCCTGTCGTGCAGGGCCACGAGCATTGGAATGTCGCCTTCCATCTGCGCCATGGCCTTGGGAAAGGCGTAGCGCAGCCCGGCGATCATCTGGAACATCGATAGGTCGACGTAGGTCGTGGTGCGCCCGGCCATCCAGTCGCTGCCGTCCGGATTGTTCTCGAGCACGGATTCGAAATAGTCGAGGAATTTCGGCAGCCGGGCCTGAAGAAAATCCCGCGTGCGTCGTGCCGCTTCGGCCTTCTGTTCGCTGTAGTACAGGTCGCTCCCGATCGGATGGTGGGTGTTGTGGACTTCCACCACCAGGTCGGCAATGGTCAGCTGCAGCTGGTGCGTCCAGAGGCGAGCTGCTTCGTCGGCCGGTGCAAGGCCCAGACGCGGCCCCAGGAAGAGCAGGATGTTCGCGGTCTGCGCAATGACTTGCTCTCCCGCCTTCAGAAAGGGCGGCGCAAATGGTCGATACGGTGTTTTTGTGCCTTCCAGGAACTCCATCATGGCAGGCACCCCCATGCCGGCGCTTTCGGCATGGCGTGCGACGTCCACGTAATCGGCGCCGGCGTCCTCCAATGCGAGGCGCACGAATTCCCCGCGCCCCTGAATGTCCGGCCAGTAATAAAGTTCATAGCGGATATCTCGCATGTCCTGTCCCCTGCCTGTGAGGCAGTTTGGACAAGGCGAACCGCGACAAGGTTTGCGGGGCAGGCACAAACGATTGCGGAAGGTCCTGCTTCGCGCGGGCACGATTCCGTCGCGGGCCGGCGGCTTAGTCGCGTCCGACCAATGTGGCGTGCGGTCCGATTGTCACTTCGGCCTCGCGATGCGCGCGCCTGCACAAAAAGCATGCACACACCGCGATGCCACACAGGATCGGGGCGGCGGCGATCAAGGCAAATACGGTGCTGATGATGCTGCCCATGGCCTCCTCCGGCTGCGTGTGATGCATAAATGAGTGAAGGGAGCAGCGGGCAGGTTCCATCGGCAGGCATTGCCCTGGCCGGGGCCATGTTGATCAGTGCGCCCCCCTTCGATTTCAGGCGCGGCAGGGAGGCCAGCGATCCATGCACCACGCCCGGAAGTTAGAAGCGCTGACGCATGTGGGAAGCGGAAACTTCGTCGTTCTAGTCGCGCAGGCCGATCTCCGCATCTGGTTTCGAAGCCGACGAAGCGCTCATGTTGCCAGGCTTGCGATGCGACGCACATCGTCTTTCCTCGCGCCGCCGCCTGTCGCGCGGTGGGGAGGCCGGTGCCGCTGGTGGCGCCGGTGATCACGATGACGTGCTCTGGCAATGCTTCAGGCGGATCTTCATGCGCGCTTCTCCGGATCAAGGCCGGACGGCACCAACGGAAGATATGCCATTGCCGCCGGGTGCGGAGGCTGGCCATATTCCCGTGCGAGCAGCCGGCGGCTCGCTCAGCGGTGCGGACCGCGGTAGTCGTGCCCGCCGTGCCTGTTGTCGTGGCGCTTGTCATGACGCTTCTCGGATGGATGCCGGTCATGCGGTTTGCGCTCCCATCCGCCGCGGTCGAAGTGCCAACCGTTGTGCACACGCTGCCAGTGCGGCGCGCGGAAGTGCTGGCCGACGCGTGCGCGTTCCCAGTGCCCGGCCACCCACACATGCCGGTGTCCGGACCAGGACCAGTAGCCTGGCACCCAGACCTGATGTGGGCGCGGCGGAGGCACGACTTCATGACGCGGCGGTGGAGGCGCGTTGCCGATGACGATCTGGAAGTCGACATGGGGATTTGCATAGGCCGGAAGTGCGGCTGCGCCGGCGAGCGCAAGGGTGGCGGCAATGAGGATGCGTTTCATGTCAATCTCCAATTTCCCGTGATGGGTGAAGTTGACTATAGCCAGCGACGATCGCCCTTTCTATTGCCGAAGCAAGTTATTGCAAGGGCGCAAGGAACGATACATTGCGACAAGACGCCGCAACAATCGGCGCGGGAGTTGTCCGCCGCCGGGAACAATCCGCGCCTGCAGCGAAGTTGCTCCAGCCTTGCAGAGCATCTGCACCCGGATAGTCGTGCGAATGCTTGCGCAATCTCAAGCGACGATGTGCTGCTGGCGTATGATGAAGCGCGGCTTCGTCAGCGAGGCGACCGCCGTTTTTGCGTGTCCGTTGTTGTGCCGATAAGGTTGCGCGACGAGGCACCATCCTTGGCGACCGAAGCGGAAGATACCGCGCGCCATTTCCGACATGGAGACTTCATTGGATCATCGAAGCGCATCCCTGACGGGTTCGCCTCTCCGCATGCCGCCGGGCATGCTTCCTGCTGTCGACCATGTTGCCATGGTCACCCTGTCCCACCAGCGCTGCGCCGGCTACGGTCTGGACGCCAGCGACAATCCTGAAGTCGCTCCGCTCGGATGTGCCGAGCTTGCGCTCGTGATCGAACGCAACCGCATCCTGCACAGTCATGCGCTGCCAGTGATGGAGACGCTCTACGAACAGATCGTCAACACCCACAGCATGGTGATCCTGACCGACGCGCAGGGTGTGATCATGCATGCGCTGGGTGACGATGACTTCCTGGAAAAGGCTCGCCGCGTGGCCTTGACGCCGGGTGTGGCATGGTCGGAGCAGCGGCGCGGCACGAACGCGATCGGCACGGCAATCGCCGAAGGCGTGCCGATGCTGGTGCACGCGAATGAGCACTACCTGCGCGCCAACCACATACTCACCTGTTCGGCCGCGCCGATCTTCGATGCGCGCGGTCAACTTGCGGGCATACTCGACGTGACCGGCGATCGCAGTGGCTTCCATCGCCATACGATGGCGCTGGTCCGCATGTCGGCGCAAATGATCGAGAACCAGCTCTTCACCGCCGCGTTCGAAGACGGCATTACCTTGCACTTCCATAGCCGCCCCGAATTCATCGGCACGCTGATGGAGGGGCTCGTTTCGTTCTCTCCGGGCGGGCGCTTCATCGGCGCCAACCGAAGCGGGCTGTTCCAGCTTGGCCTGTCGCCGCAGGCCCTGTCCACGCATACGCTGCACTCGCTGTTTGGCATCACGGTTTCGGCCCTGTACGACCACTACCGCATCGCTGCACCGCAGCTGCTGCGGATGTGCCTGCCGAGCGGCGTGCGCGTGCACGGGCGCGCCGCGGTGCGGTTCTCCAGCAGCACGTCGTGTGCCGCGCGTCTTGCACAATCGCCGGCCCGTGCACCGGCACGCCTGTCCAGCCTGCGCTACCTGGATACCGGCGATGCGCGGGTGTCGGCCCTCATCGGGAAGCTGGAAAAGGTCAAGGACAGTGACATTCCCATCCTGATCACCGGCGAGACAGGCACCGGCAAGGACCTGCTGGCCCACGCCGTGCACAACGATTCGCCGCGCAGGAG
>JAEZHR010000291.1 GCA_023416415.1 Pseudomonadota bacterium | reverse complement strand
AAATCAACTGCTCTACCAGATGAGCTAAGCCGGCGAAAGGTGCGTATTGTAACCTTTATTTGATGCGAGTCAGTGCTGGTCGCCCCCCCTTTTTCGGCGGATCGTCGTCACCATTCGGATGATCGCTCGTCTCCTTCGCGTCAAGCTGCCCGGACGGCACCGCGCTCAGCGAGGGTGTACCTTGATGGCTTTCAGCTTCCGGGTGCCCCTCGCCATCCTCTTCCGGATGTGCAACTTCAAAGGCCATGCCCTGACCATTTTCACGTGCGTAGATGGCAACGACGTTCTCCACCGGAATCGAAATATCGCGCGATACACCGCCAAAGCGTGCACTGAACTCGATCAGTTCGTTCCCCATGTTCAATCCGCTGGTCGCGGTGAAGCTGATGTTGAGAACGATCTCACCGTTCTTGACGAACTCACGCGGCACCCGCGTACCCGCATCGACGGCGGCAGCGAGGTAAGGCGTGTAGCCGTTGTCGGTGCACCACTCGTAAATGGCGCGCAACAAATAGGGTTTGGTCGATATTTCGGACATGATTCTCCAGACCTGCATCATTGCAAAAGGGCAAACTGCCCTCCTGCAATCAGCGCCGCATCACCTTTTCGGAGGGTGTCAGCGCTTCGATATACGCGGGACGCGAGAAAATCCGCTCGGCATATTTCATCAGAGGCGCGGCCGTCTTCGACAGTTCGATGCCGTAGTGATCGAGACGCCACAGCAGCGGAGCGATGGCAACGTCCAGCATGGAGAACTCGTCGCCCAGCATGTACTTGTTCTTCAGGAACAGCGGCGCAAGTGTGGTCAGACGGTCGCGGATTTCCGCGCGGGCCTTTTCCTGCGCCTTGTCCGCCCCCTTCGCCTTGTCGTTCTCAAGGGTGTGGACATGGATGAACAATTCCTTCTCGAAATTGAACAGCATCAGGCGCGCGCGCGCGCGCATCAGCGGATCCGCCGGCATCAGTTGCGGATGCGGAAAGCGTTCGTCGATGTATTCATTGATGATGTTCGATTCGTAAAGGACCAGGTCGCGCTCGACCAGAATCGGCACCTGCCCGTAAGGGTTCATCACCGCGATGTCTTCCGGCTTGTTGAACAAGTCGACGTCGCGGATCTCGAAATCCATGCCCTTCTCGAACAGGACGAGGCGGCAACGCTGGGAGAAGGGGCAGGTGGTGCCCGAGTAGAGAACCATCATTTTGCAGTTCCTTTGAAAACAAAGGGGGTGAGACGAAAACCGGCTCACCCCGAGACTAACGCCGCCAGCCCGGATCGGCAATGCGATCCATAGCGGCGCAAGGACTTATTTGATGTCTTTCCAGTACGTCTTGTTCAGCAGCCAGGCCAGGACCGCGAATCCGAAGAGGAACAGCAGCACGATCACGCCGAGCTGCTTGCGCTTGTTCTGCACCGGTTCGGCCATCCATTCCAGGTAAGCAACAAGATCGCCCGTGGCATGATCAAAGTCGAGTGCCGACATGGCACCCGGCGTGACCTGCTCAAAGCCCGAGAAGGTATGCACGGTCTTCGTCGGATCGTGCGGGTCCTTTTCCTCGGTGAACTTGGCAGCACGTACCCCCTGCAGTTCCCACATCACGTGCGGCATGCCGACGTTCGGGAACACCAGATTGTTCCAGCCGGAGGCGCGGGTGTCGTCCTTGTAAAAGGTGCGCAGATAGGTGTACAGCCAGTCGGCGCCGGAGCCCGCGGAAGAGGCCTTCGCGCGCGCGATCACGGACAGATCGGGCGGCGTCGTGCCGAACCACACCTTGGCATCCTGTGGCGCCATCGCGACGGTCATCATGTCACCGACCTTGTCGCCGGTAAATAGCAGATAGTCGCGAATCTGCTCATCGCTCAAGCCGATGTCACGCAGACGGTTGTAACGCATGGCTGACGCCGAATGGCAGTTCAGGCAGTAATTGACGAACAGCTTGGCACCGTTCTGCAAGGATGCCATGTCGGTCGTCTTGCCCGGCGCCCGATCCAGCGGAAAGCTTGCTTCGGCAGCAACCGCGAGGACGGGCACGAAAGCCAGGGCCGCAATCAGTTTCTTCAGCAGTTTCATGATTCTCTATTTCCTCTTGCGGCTTAATGCGGCTGGAAAGTGACGCGTTCCGGCACCGGCTTGAAGGTGCCCATTGCGCTCCACCACGGCATCAGCAGGAAGAAGCCGAAGTAGATGAAGGTGCAGACCTGAGAAACCAGGGTGCGCGCTTCGGTCGGCGCTTGCACGCCCAGATAGCCGAGGATCAGGAATGCGATGCCGAACACGACGTAGACCCACCCGTGCCAGCTCGGACGGTAACGAATCGACTTGACCGGCGATTTGTCCAGCCAAGGCAGGCCACCCAGGATCAGCACGGACACGCCCATCAGCACGACACCCCAAAACTTGGCGTCGAATACCAGCATGGCCGCAACGAGGACGAGGCCGATCACGGCTGTCGCCATCTTGGCCTTGCTCGAAAGGCGGGTCTTCAACACGATCAGCAAGACGTAGGCGATGACTCCGGCGATAAGCGCCCACATGAAGGTGGAAGTCGTCGCGCGCAGGATCGAGTAGAACGGCGTGAAATACCACACCGGAGCAATGTGCGGCGGAGTCTTCAGCGGATCGGCCGGGATGAAGTTGTTGTATTCGAGGAAGTAACCACCCATTTCCGGCGCAAAGAACACGACTGCCGTGAACACAATCAGGAACACCGCGGCAACGTAAATGTCGTGCACCGAGTAGTAGGGGTGGAACGGAATGCCGTCCAGCGGCTTGCCGTCCGCATCGACCTTTTCCTTGATCTCGATGCCGTCGGGGTTGTTCGAACCCACTTCATGCAGCGCGATGATGTGCGCAACCACGAGGCCCAGCAGGACCAGCGGAATCGCAATCACGTGGAACGAGAAGAAGCGGTTCAGCGTCGCGTCGGAGACAACGTAGTCACCACGAATCCACAACGACAGATCCGGGCCGATGAAGGGAATCGCGCCGAACAGGTTTACGATCACCTGGGCACCCCAGTAGGACATCTGGCCCCACGGGAGCAGGTAGCCGAAGAAGGCTTCGGCCATCAGGCACAGGAAGATCGCGACACCGAACAGCCAGACCAGCTCGCGCGGCTTGCGGTAGGAACCGTAGAGCAGGCCGCGCAACATGTGGAGGTAGACCACGACGAAGAAGGCCGAGGCGCCGGTCGAGTGCATGTAGCGCACCAGCCAGCCCCAGGGGACGTCGCGCATGATGTATTCGACGGAGGCGAACGCCAGGTTGGCATCCGGCTTGTAGTGCATGACCAGGAAGATGCCGGTCACGATCTGGATCACCAGTACCAGCAGCGCGAGCGAGCCGAACGCGTACCAGAAGTTGAAGTTCTTCGGTGCGTAGTACTCGGACAGATGCGCCTTCCAGGTGGGAGTCAGCGGAAAACGGGCATCAACCCAGTTCAGCGCTTTTTCGGACAGCGGCGCATCGGGCGGGAGCTGTTTTTCTTGGAATGCCATGATTACGCCTCGCCTTTCTCATCGCGACCGATGACGATGCGGGTTTCGCTCAGGTACATGTGGGGCGGCACTTCGAGATTGTCGGGGGCCGGCTTGTTCTTGAACACGCGGCCGGCCAAATCGAAAGTGGAGCCGTGGCAGGGGCAGAGGAACCCACCCATCCAGTCGTCCGGCAGCGAGGGCTGCGGCCCGGTCTGCAGCCTGGTCACCGGCGAACAGCCGAGGTGGGTGCAAATGCCGACGGCGACCAGCACCTCCGGTTTGCGCGAGCGGTACGGATTGCGCGCGTACTCGGGGGTCAATTCGGCGGGGTTGCGTTCGGACTTGGGGTCGGCCAGTTGCGGCTCGATCTTGCCGAGCGACTCGACCATTTCCGGCGAACGCTTCAGGATCCAGACGGGCTTGCCGCGCCATTCGACGGTGACCATCTGGCCCGGGGCCAGTCCGGCAATATCCACTTCGACCGGTGCGCCGGCAGCCTTGGCACGCTCGGACGGCTGAAAGGTGGACACAAAGACGCCTGCCGTGGCCAATCCAGCCACGCCGCCTGCCGCAGCCGTTGCAGCAAGCAAGCCTCGTCGACCGGAATCGACCTGCTTTTCTTCACTCATACCAACCCCAATCAGATAAATGCGTACGAACGCGAAACTTCTAGCAACCTTAGATTATAACTGATTTGAGGCATCATTCCGATCGCTCTGGCAACGAAAAACGTGCGGACGACCGGGTGCATTCGTGCCGACAGCCGGCAGGGAGTTCTGGGCCGCGCCAAGCGGCCAGTTACAGCTTCAGCCAACCACGCCGATGGGCCTCGTACACAGCCTCCCCGCGGGAATGCACTGAAAGTTTCCCGTAGATGTTCTTGATGTGGGTTTGAACGGTTCCCACCGATACGGAGAGGCGCTTGGCCACTTCGCCATAGCTGTTCCCCTGTGCGATCAGGTCGAGGATGGCGGCTTCCTTCTTCGTCAGCCCGGCGGCAATGGCGGCAGTGCGCGGCGCCGGGCTACGCGCCCTGGAACGCCGTGCGCGCAGCTTCGACAAGACCATGCGTGCAATCGCCGGACTCATCGGCGCACCACCGGCGCATAGATCAAGCAGGGCCTGCGCAATGTCGGTTTTCCCGGCAGTCTTTAGCACATAGCCGCATGCGCCTGCTTCGATGCAATCCAGCACGCTTTCCTCGTCCGAGGACATGGTGACCACCATGATGGCGCAACGTGGATGCCGTCGCACACATTCGCGAATAACGTCCAGTCCGTGCCCATCGGGCAGACCGAGATCGGTCAGGAGCACGTCAGGCTCAAATTCCCCCATCCACGCCACCGCCGCCTCGACGCTGTCGAGCGCCGCCAGCAGACGCAGCGACGGCTCCGACTCGACGGCAAGACTTTGGATCTTGCGCGCCAAGGGGTCATCCTCAATGATCAGGACACCGATCTGCCGACCGGGCTCATGTTGCATGTCTTCTTGTCGTTCTTGATTTCCCAGCATCATATAAGGATACCGGGAACCATGCCGTCATTCATACCGGATTGGGTATATCAATGAATCGGTGTTCAATGCCGAATCGACCGGCCAGATGTTCGCCCACCGCCTGGATGCCGTAGCGCTCGGTCGCATGATGGCCGCACGCAAGGTAGGCCACCCCACTCTCGCGCGCCAGGTGCACGACCGGCTCGGAGATCTCGCCACTGATGAATGCATCCGCTCCGGCGGCAATCGCCTCGGCCAGCATCGTGTGGGCAGCCCCGGTACACCAGGCAACGCACTGCACCGGACGGCTCGCATCGCCGATGACCAAGGGCGCGCGATCAAGGACAGACTGAATGCCGGCCGCAAGTTCGCCCAAGGTCCCGGCCTGCGGGCGCCCGATCCAGCCAAGCTCACCCTCGCCGAAACGCCCCTCCGGCGTGAAGCCCAGGCGAAGGGCTAACTGGGCATTGTTGCCGAGTTCGGGATGCGCATCGAGCGGAAGGTGGAAAGCGTAGAGATTGATTTCATTCTGCAACAGCAGCTTCAGGCGCCGCTGCTTGGTGCCAATCACCCGCGCATCCTCGTTGCGCCAGAAATAACCGTGATGAACCAGGATGGCATCGGCTCCCGCTTCGATCGCCGCCTCCAGCAGTGCCAGGCTTGCCGTGACCCCGGTTACGATGGTGGAAATCTGCGGCTTTCCCTCGACCTGCAGTCCGTTTGGGCAATAGTCGCGAAAGCGGTTAATATCGAGCGTTCGCTCAAGATACGCAGTCAAGGTGGTCCGCTCGATCGCTTCTGGTTTCATATTCCCTGCCTCATATATGCAACGCCTCTGGCTCCTGTTTGCGCAAACCGTCACCGTCGGCCTGGCCCTGTGGTTTATTGTAGCCACCCTGAAGCCGGAATGGATCGGTGGCGCAACGCCACGGGGCGTCGTGCTGACCACCACCCAAGTGCCGTTGTTCGAAGCACCTCAGGGCCAGTCACCGGCACAGTTTTCATATCGCGATGCAGCCGCCCGTGCAATGCCGGCGGTGGTCAACGTCTACACGACCCAAGAATACCGTCGGCCACACCACCCATTCATGGATGACCCGCTGTTTCGGCGTTTCTTCGGCGAGCTGCCGGAGGAGCGTCCGTTCAGCCTGGGTTCCGGCGTGATCGTGAGCCCGCAAGGCTACATCCTGACCAATAACCACGTTATCGAAACAGCAGACGCGATCGAAGTTGCACTCGCGGATGGCCGCACGGCGCGGGCGCGCCTGGTCGGAACCGATCCGGAAACCGATCTCGCGATCGTCAAGATCGATCTGCCCGACTTGCCTGCCATCACGCTGGGACGCCTGGAAGAAGCCCGGGTCGGCGACGTCGTGCTTGCCATCGGCAACCCCTTCGGCGTCGGACAGACGGTCACCATGGGCATCATCTCCGCTCTGGGACGCAACCAGCTCGGCATCAACACCTTCGAGGATTTCATTCAGACCGACGCGGCGATCAACCCTGGCAACTCGGGTGGCGCGCTCATCGATGCGCACGGAAACCTGCTCGGCATCAATACCGCCATTTATTCGCGCAGCGGCGGCTCACTCGGCATCGGCTTCGCGGTGCCTGTGACGACGGTGAAACAGGTGATGGATTCAATCATCCGCACCGGGCGCGTGGTGCGCGGCTGGATCGGCGTCGAGCCTCAGGACATCACGCCGGACCTGGCCGAGAGCTTCAGCATCGCGGAAAAATCAGGCACCATCATTGCTGGTGTGTTGCGCGGCGGTCCTGCGGACCGTGCCGGCATCCGCCCGGGCGACATCCTTGTCGCAGTCGATGGCGAAGCGGTGACCGATACGGTCAAAATGCTTAATCTGATCGCCCAGCTCAAGCCGGACAATAACGCCACGCTCACTCTGATTCGTGGCGGTCAGAGAATCGATGTCAATGTGCGGGTAGGTACCCGGCCGCGGCCGCAGCCAGTCGCGGAAGAATGACGCGCTCGCTCTCTGCCGAGAATCATGCATACCCGTGACCTGATCCGCTTCCTGGAAGAACTGTCGGAAAACAACAACCGCGCCTGGTTTGTCATGAACAAACCGCGCTATGACATCCTTCGCGCGGAGTTTCTCGAACTCGTCACCGACCTGATCCGCTCCATCGGCCGCTTCGACCCTGCGGTTGCCGGGTGCACCCCCAAGAAGGCGCTGTTTCGCATCAATCGGGATCTGCGCTTCTCGCGTGACAAGAGCCCGTACAAGACGCATTTTTCAGCATCGATTACGGCCAGCGGGCTGAAGAAGCCAAGCCAGGGCGGCGGACCGGCCTACTATTTCCACATAGATCAGAACGGACAGCTGCTGGTTGCCGGCGGAGAGTACATGCCACCGCCGGATCGCCTGCGCGCCATCCGCCAACATGTAGTGGATGACGCAGCCGGCCTGCAGAAGGTCCTGAAGGACCGACGACTGCGGACGCGATACGGGGAATTGCGGGACGAAGGCAAACTGGCGCGATTGCCCAAGGGCTTCGAGGAACATGAAGCCCTTGGCGCTATCCTGAAGCACAAGAGCTTCATTGTGTGGACCGAAACCAGCCTGCAGAAAAAGCTTCCGGATGACCTGGCCGGGGAGATTCTGGCTGGATTCCGCGACGCCTGGCCACTTGTGGCCTGGCTACGTCAGGTCTGAAAGCTCCGCTTAGGTGTCGCCCGTCTCTTCCGCTGGCTGGGTGACACGCACGAACAGTGGCGCAATCCAGATCCCGACTTCGTACAACACACACAGCGGCACGGCCAGCAGTAACTGACTGACGACGTCAGGCGGCGTAACGATCGCCGCTATGATGAAAGCGCCCACGATCACGTAGGGGCGGATTTCCTTGAGCTTCTGCACTTCGATCATGCCCATGCGCACGAGCACGATGACCACAATCGGAACCTCGAAGGTGATGCCGAAGGCAATGAACATGGTCAGCACGAACCCGAAATAGCTTTCGATGTCTGGCGCCACGGAAATGGACGCAGGTGCAAACTCGTTGATGAACTTGAACACCATGCCAAAGACCAGGTAGTAGCAGAACGCCACCCCGGCAACGAACAGCAGCGAAGAGGAAATCACCAGCGGCGCCACCAGCCGCTTCTCATGTGCATACAAGCCGGGCGCGACGAATGCCCAGGCCTGATAGAGCACCACGGGAAGGGCGATGATGAAGGCCACCAGCAGAGTCACCTTGACCGGCACGAGGAAGGGCGTGATCACGCCGGTTGCAATCATCCGGCTGCCTTCCGGCAGCGCAGCCATCATCGGCTGCGCGAGCAGGTCGTAGATCGCGCCTGCGAATGGCATCAGGCAGAAAAATACGACCAGGATTACAGCCGTTGCCTTCAGCACACGGTTGCGCAGTTCAACCAGATGCGAAATGAAGGTCTCGTTCGGTGCTGCGGTGTCTTGCTCGTCGTTCATTGGAAAAAGGAGGAAGACCGGCGCGCGCTGGCCGGGCGGAAACGCGCGACCCGCGCTGCGGCGGAGATCACGCGTGTGCGACGACCATTCTGTTGCTTGTACCAGGTCGGGATGGCCGAGGTGCGCGCGAGCCGCTTCTTGCGAAAGTCCTTCGCCTTGCGTGCGGCATTGTCCGCGTTCAATTCGTCGAGCAACGGATTGTGCAAGGCTTCGCGCATATCGCTGTCAAAGGTGGCAATGTCCTTCGCGATGGTCTGCTCGACGTCGGTGGCGGCTTCCCGCACTTCCTGCTGCATCTTGCGCAGCTCGTCGAGTTCGATCTCTCGACTGACTTCAGCCTTGACTTCGTTCATGTAGCGCTGGGCACGCCCAAACAGGGTGCCGGCCATGCGCGCCACCTTTGGCAGGCGCTCCGGGCCAATCACCACAAGGGCCACAACCCCGATCAGGGCGAGCTTGGTAATACCGAGATCTATCATTTCAGGACAGGGTGATGCGGGGCCGCCGCATCAGGCGACACATGGCCGCGTGCGTCTCAGCCCTTTTTTTCCTTGGCTTCGACGTCGATAGTCGGCTTTTCTGCGGTCTTTTCGTCTTCGGCCCCCTTGATGCCGTCCTTGAAGCCCTTGACTGCCTTGCCGAGGTCGGAACCGACGCTGCCCAGCTTCTTGGTACCGAAAACCAGCATGACAACGACCAGCACGATCAGCCAGTGCCA
>JAEZHR010000270.1 GCA_023416415.1 Pseudomonadota bacterium | reverse complement strand
GTTGTCCACCCCACTTGGCAAGTGTGTCGATCACGCGTTGACGGGTTTTCTTTTGTATGCCTTCGCGCCAGTCGTCACCGTGCACCACGTAGTCGGGGCGCAGTTTTTCCAGGTTCGGAACATAGTCCAGCGTGTGCTGGGCCATTACATCGCTCACGCCTTTGATCTGCTCGACGACGGCCTTGCGCTGTTCGAACGTCATGTAGGGAACGCGCTTGTAGCTGGCGATGGCTTCATCAGTCAGGAGTCCGACGATGACTTCACCGAGCTCCTTTCCTTTCTGGATGATGTTGAGGTGGCCGGGGTGAATCAGGTCGGCGCTCATGCCGATGTATACCTTTTTGGTCATGCTTCGTCTCCGTGGAGCTTTTGAAAAGTTGTTCGTCGTAGGGATCAGTCAAAGATCTCGAGCAGGCCGATTACCCGGCCGCCTTCCGTCACCACCAGTGCTCTGATCTTGTGCGCATGCATGTATGCTTCCGCGTCGGCAAGCATGGTATCTGGACCGATCGTGTGAGGGCGTGGCGACATGAACGCGCGGACCGGCATTTCGGTGCTTTCCGGGTTCCGCAGGAGCGCACGTCGCAGGTCACCATCGGTAACGATGCCATGTAGGGATTCGCCTTCCATCACGAGTGCCAACCCGCGGCGGCCAGCCGTCATGGCCAGCAGGCATTCATGGAATGACGCTTCCGGTCGGACCGTCGGCAGGCTGGTGTGCATGACGTCACGTACTTGCGTAAGCAGTCGACGTCCCAGGCTTCCACCAGGGTGATAGCGAGCGAAATCGAGGGGCTTGAAGTCGCGCGCCTTGATGAGAGCGACGGCAAGCGCGTCGCCCATTGCCATCGTTGCGAGAGTCGACGTAGTGGGCGCAAGATTGTTGGGACAAACTTCGCGCTCAACTGAAATGTCGAGCCAGATATCCGAGTTCCTGGCGAGCGATGAGTTTCCATTGCCGGTCATGGCAATGATGCTGTTTCCGAATGTTCTGAGGCTGGGGATGAGCTTGATGACTTCCTCGGTTTCGCCGCTATTCGAAATGAGGATGACGATATCGCTTGGCTTCAGCATGCCAAGATCGCCGTGGAAGGCTTCGCCAGGATGCAGGAAAAAACTTGGCGTGCCAGTGGACGCAAAGGTCGCGACTATCTTTTTTCCGATCAATCCGGACTTTCCCATTCCGCATACGACCGTGCGGCCTTTGCAAGCGAGGATCATGTCCACGGCCTGCTGGAACTCGTCGCCGATTCTGTTTGCCAGCGTGCGAACGGCGTCGGCTTGAGCATTGAGCGCATCGCGAGCGGGAAGGAGATGGTTTGTCATTTCGTTGTCAGTCACTTTCGCGCGGTTACAGTCCAAAAACGACCTTCGCGCTCACCGCGATTTGATAAATGATCTGCGTCATGTCCTTCCAGATCTGGCGAGACTTGACGTCCACCTTGGGCAGGACGAGAACTTCGTCGCCGGGGCGCAGAACAACCTCGGTTGCACCGGTGGTAAAGCTGCCATCGCGACGGGCAACGATGACGCGCGAGTTGTCGGCATTCTGTGTGTAGCCGCCGGCGCGCTGGATGTAGTCTTCAAGCGTAAGGCTGCCGTCGTAGGCGATTGCATTCGGAAACAGCACTTCACCACTCACCAGTACCAGGCCGTTGCGAGTGGGCACTTTGATGATGTCGCCGTTCTCCAGCAGCAGGTCGTCGCGGTTGTTTGCTTGTGCAATCAGCACCTGACCGCGCGGTTCGATGTTCCTTGCCCGGGCCACCCATTGCAGGATGAGTTCGGCTTCTTCCTTGCGAAGGCGAGCTTCATCGCTGGTGCCGCTACGTGCGGTCAGGACGGACGATTCCAGGCTCGTCATCGCCGTATCCAGCATCAATTTCTGACGTTCGCGCACGCTTTGGCGGTAGAGCTGCAAGCTATCGGCGTCCGAGCGATCCGAGAATTCGATTCGCTTGATCAGCTCGCCCATACGCGCGCCGTAGGGCAGCACGTATTCCTGTGCGCTCTGGTGCTCGCCCTCCACCCGCACGGTGATGGTGCCGGGCTTCTTGTCGGCGGTGAATTCGACTTCGTCGCCATTGACGATTTGCACGTCGGCGACATCTGCGAGCGCGTAGTACTCGGTATTGCGCACCGTGCCGGTGTTGCGCAGCACGCGGATATGCGTGGAGTGTGCGTGCGGCTTGGCAAGCTGGACCAGTTCTGAAACAGACAGCTGCGTCTTGTTGAATTCGAAGCGGCGTGCGCTTTCGGCCAGGCCGGTCACGCGGACCGTGTTCCTGCGTGGGCTGACGAAAATCACGTCGCCATCGGCTAACTGGATCAGCGGGATGCGGCCCTGAAGCAGGAAATCGTACAGGCTGACTGTGGCGCGCACCTGTTCGCCGCGCTTGACCTGAACGTCGAGGAAGCTGCCGCGTTCGGTATCGATGCCGCCTGCCTGATCCAGGTATTGAAGCAGGCTGTCCATGCTGGTGCCGTGATAGAGGCCAGGGCGGTTGACGTAGCCTCCGACGAAGATACGCACTGGCTGCGCTGCCGCGAGGCTGGCGTAGCTGTTGACGTTGGCGCGGAACACCTTGCGCACTTCCGCTTCGATCAGATTCTGCAGTTCACCGTTGCGAACACCGAGCACGCGCACCGGACCCACATGCGGCAGAAAGAGATTGCCCTGCGGGTCAACGGTGATCACGTCGTCATACGTGAAGCCGCCCCAGAGGCGTACCTGCACGCGGTCGCCTATGGCGATCATGTAGTCGGGATTGAACTGCATTGCGCCCTGGCGCGCGAAGCTGCCGGTGAAGAGCTGGGCGCCGAAGACTTCGCTTTTGGCGTTGGTGGAGTAATCGAAGCTTTGTGGCGCAACTTGCGTTGTGCCGCGCTCGCTTTGCCGGTTGCCTGCGTCGGATGTTGTGCTGCCTTGTTGCGCAGGCCGCGCCTGACGTGCCTGCTGTGCAGCCTCGATGCCGTTAGCAGACTCGTTCGGCGTTGCGCCGCCAAAGATGGCGAGATTGGTGACAGGGTCGGCTGCCAGACCCGGGACGCTGACGGAGAATGCGAGCGCGAGCGCCAGCAGGTGGCGGGGCAGGCGGGCGAGGCTGAGGGTGTTGAGACGGCATTGCATGGGTCAATCCTTGTGGTCGCGGATGATGGCGACGAGCAGCTGGGCAATGCCGGCCATAAGCACCGCGACGAGTATGAATACGACGGCGTTGTAGATGCGGCGCGGACGCACCGGGTATTCGGGCAGGGTGGGGCTTTGCAGCACCGAGACCTTTTTCAGCGTGCGGGTGGCTTCGACCCGGCTGTTTTCCAGCGCCACGAGTGCGGTCTTGTAAACATCCTGTGCAAACTGCGCTGCCATTTGCAGGCGCTGGAATTCTTCCACCGTGGTGTTGAGGGTCTTGCCGCCTGGTCCTGCCAGGCGAGCCTGTTCGCGTTCGATCTGCTTTTCGATGGCGGCGAGCTGCAGGTCGAGCTCGACCACGGAGGCGGCGGTGGGTGAGAGATAGCCGAGCATGGCGGCGCGGCGCGCCTGCAGCTCCGTGCGCTGTCCTTCGAGGCGGTTTATGACTGCGGCCATGCTTTCCACAGTCGTTTGCGGCGACACCATGCCCTTGGCATTCTGGTAGGCGACGAGCTCGGTGCGCGCCTGCTGGAACTTGTTGCTGAGTGCGACGACCTGCTTTTCGACAAAGCTCACCTGCTCCTGGGCAAGGCGGTGGCCGATTTCATTCATCTTGCGCTCGCCTTCCTCCACCAGCATGCGCGCGATTGCATGCGCGGTTTCGGCGTCGTAGGCCTGGGCCTGGATGACGAGGATGCCGGCGTATTCATCGAAGGTGATGCTGACGCGGTCGAGGTAGTGCGCATGGAAGCGCTCGAACGGCACGTCCTTTGACCACATGCGCGTAATCGGGTCGCGCTTGCGGTCGCTGTAGTGGCTGCGCAGGTCGAGCCTGGCGTCGAGTTTCTTCAGCATGTCCGTCGAGAGCAGGTGCGTGCGCAGCAGCAGCTGGTCTGAACGGTTGCCGCCGCTGGCGCCGGCGAGCAAAGTGCTGAAATCCATGTTTTGGCCAACGGCCAGGTCTGTGCTCTGGATGATGATCTGCGCTTCGGACAGATAGCGGTCGGAGGCGACGAATGTCCAGAACAGGGCTGCGAGCAGGCAGGCGAGCGCGGTCAGGCTGATGATCGGGCGGCGCATCATCGCGGGGACGAACTGCTTGTGCAGCGACGTTCCGGTACGCAGGCGTGAGTTGGCCGGGAGCTGCACGGCGGTGCTTTCAGTCATGCGGAACTGCTTTCCTTGTAGTGGTGAAGAGCCTCGTTGATGTCGTCGAACCAGTGTGCCTTGCCGTCGTGCAGCCAGATGCCTGCGGTACAGAACTTGCGCAACGTCCCTGTGCTGTGTGACACCATGACGATGCTCGCGTGGTCGGCGATGCGTTTAAAGGCGCTGGTGGCCTTTTTCTTGAAGGCGGCGTCGCCGGTGGAAGTCACTTCGTCGGAGATGTAGACGTCGAAATCGAAGGCCAGCGAAAGGCCGAACTGCAGGCGCGATTTCATGCCGGAAGAGTAGGTCTGAACCGGTTCGTCAAAGGCGCTTCCCAGTTCCGCGAAGGCTTCGATTTCTGCAATGCGTTCGGCCAGATCGTCTTCGTGGCCGTGGATGCGGCAGACGAACTTCGCGTTCTGGCGGCCGGTGAGCGAACCTTGCAGGCCGCCGCCGAAGCCCATGGGCCACGACACGCGGCACCGGCGTTCGACGCTGCCGCGCGTCGGGGTGTCGGTGCCGCCGATCAGGCGCAGCAAGGTGGATTTGCCCGCTCCGTTGCGCCCGATGAGTCCAACGCTGGTCTTGGGCGGGATGGTCAGGGATATCCCGCGCAGCACCCATTTGCCGGCTCCATGGCTGGTCATGTAGCGCTTATGGACGTCGTTGACGATGATCATGCTGCCAGCAGCCGGTTTGCAAAGCGCTTGTGCAAGGCCAGCCCCAGGAAGACGAGACTGATTGCAGCGGCGTGCAGATAGGGCATGCTCAGTTCCGGCACGGCGTGATAGGTGGGAGAAAAGCCGAGCCGGGTCGCTTCCAGCCCATGCGCGATTGGATTGAACAGCAACCAGTCGCGGTAGGGCTGGGGTACTGTGGACAGCGGGAGAATGACGCGGGAGATCAGGTACAGCGGCAGCATCAGCATGCCGATGAAGTCGTCCATCTCCGGACTCAGCTCCCGGACTACGGACGTCACGAGTCCGAAACCGAGCCCGAACAGCCAGAGGCCGAACAGGGCTTCGAGCACGGCCAGCGAATCATGAGGGATGACCGGAAAGCCGAACAGGCCGGCACCCACGAAGATGATCAGCGTCAGCAGCAGGGTCAGGAAACCTTCCAGAGTGGCTCGCACAAGAACGGTGTCGACTGGTTTGATCTGGCGGTAGGCGAACAGGGCTTTGTTCGGTCTCACCGCATGCATCGCCTGGATGCCCGTACGGCGGAACGTGAAGAAGGAAAGCAGGCCGGCCAGCAGCCAGATGACGAAGTCGATGCCGCCAATGGCGCGGGCGCGGATCACGGCGAAGACAAAGCCGAGGAACAGAATGTGCGCGATGGGCTCGAAAAAGATCCAGAAGGCGGCAGTGCGGCTGGCGGAAAGGCGGCTGACGGCCTCGCGGAGAAAAAGCGCCTTCCAGACCGAGAACGTGACTTGCAGTGGAGATCGAAGTTTGGCCATGGACAGCGTTTCGAAGACAGGGCGGCTCGCCGAGCTGAGAGAAAAAGCAGCAGGCGTCATCTCAGGTGCTGCCATGGTTTCATGGCCTCAGTGCAGTTCCACGCACAAGCATCCGCATGGCGGGAATCGGACCGACTTGCTGGCGTTCATCGCGAAGGCCTAGGTTGGCGGCACTACGAATCGACAGAGTTGTCAAGTCTGCATCGGACTAAGCGTTGAGAAAACGCAAATTATAGGCGATAAGGAAAGGGTAGGCACTCTCATATCCATGAGGTTGTTGTGCAAGTGAAATTATTTATTTTCAAATTTTTAATACGGCACGAACGGTGCATGAACGACACGCGTTGAGGAGCGTGCATAGGCGCGCCCCGTGCAGATGGAGGGGAGAGCATTTTTGCAACGAATGACTGTTCGTTATAATTTCGCCCTTTGTCTCGCGAGCGCAACGGCATTTTGCAATTCATCCGTGCGGCGCTGGTGAGCACGAGGTTCGCGCGTTTTTTCAGCGGGAATTTTCAGTTTCGGACTCCATCCAGGGGCGGGGTGGGGGGGCGGGGGGGGGGGGGCGG
>JAEZHR010000266.1 GCA_023416415.1 Pseudomonadota bacterium | reverse complement strand
CTCCTGCGGCATGCCGACGAAGGGGTAGTCGAGGGCATCGCGCAGGGGGCAATTTTCCCGCGCGGCCAGTGCATGCTTCGCCGGCACCAGCAATACCAGCCGGTCCTGGCGAAAGGGCAGGGATACGATGTCTTCCAGCGGAAGGTTGCCATCCAGGACGCCGATGTCAAATTCCCCGTCGCGCACGGCTTTGAGGACTTCCCGGCTGGGCCGCTCCTCGACTGCGAGGTCGACTTCCGGATAGTCGATCAGAAAGGGGCCGAGCGCGGGCGGCAAGAACGTGCTGTTGGCCACTGTGTTGGCAGCCAGACTGATGCGCACGCGGCGCCGGCCGGCGAGACCTTCAACCGCTTCCTGCAACCGGCGCGCCGCGGCCAGCACGCGGCGCGCGTGATCGAGCGCGACGCGACCGGCGGCATTGGGCTGCATGCCATCGGCGTGGCGCTCGAACAGGGGCAGGCCCAGGCGCTGTTCGAACAGGCGCAGTCGGTTGCTTGCGGCCGACAGGGCGATCGGGAATTTGGCGGCTGCCCGGCTCAGGCTGCCGTGTTCGGCGATCGCCACCAGCAGGCGAAGGTCGGTCAGGTCGAAGTGCATGGGTTCTCCTCGCGCGAAGGCCGGGTGCGAAAAATAAGCATTCTAGAAGCTTTGCCTGCGCGCCAGAATAAGGGTCATGCATCGCAATCTCTCCTCGTCGCGCATTCCCACCCTCAGCCAATGCCTGGACGACGGTCGTTTCTACGCCATGCTCGCCGCCGCAGGCTTTTCACTCAAGGCCGTCTTCGTCAAGCTCGCCTATGCGGCGAGCCCGGCCAATCCGGTCGATCCGCTGACCTTGCTTGCCTTGCGCATGGGGATCGCGCTGCCGCTGTTTCTCTGGCTGATCCGCAAGAGCGGCAACGATGACAGAGTACGCATGACGGCGGGCGATATCGGCCGCATCGTCCTGCTTGGCTGCTTCGGGTACTACCTTTCCAGCCTGTTCAACTTCTATGGCCTGGTGCACATCACGGCCGGGCTGGAGCGCATGATTCTTTACCTCTACCCGACCATGGTGCTGCTGATGCATGCCGTCTGGACGCGCACGGCGCTGCAGCGTGGCAGCTGGCAGGCGATGGCGATCTGCTACGCGGGATTGGCGATCGCCTTCGGGCACGATCTGCACCAGGGGCAGGGCGGCAACGTACTGGTCGGCAGCGCCTGGGTGTTCGCCTGTGCAGTGACCTATGCGATGTATTACGTCGGCACCGGCAGCATGGTTGGGCGCATCGGTTCGACCCGCCTTGCAGGCTACGCCGGCAGTGCCTCGGCAGTGCTGGTGCTGGTACATTTCCTGGGGTTCGGCCAGCCGCAGTCGCTGCCTGCGCTGCCAGCGGAGGTCTGGATCCATGCGGCGCTGATGGCGGTGCTTTCGACCGTCCTGCCGGTGTGGTGGCTGTCGCTGGCAATCGCGCGCATGGGCGCCGGGCCAGCGGCCGCGATCGGCACGCTCGGCCCGGTGCTCACGGTGCTGGCGGCGTGGATCCTGCTGGACGAGGCGATTTCTCCGCTGCAGCTGGCGGGTCTGGCGCTGGTCATGCTTGGCGTGGCGCGTCTGAAGCCGAGAGAAGGTGCAAGCCAAGGCGACAATCAGGATCGCAACGAGGGCAACAACGCCGCCCGCGGTGCCGGATGAAATGGACGCGACCCTGCCCATCCTTGTTGCGGCCATCGGGCTGTGTTTCGCGCTTGCCGGATTCGTCAAGGGCATGACCGGCCTTGGATTGCCGACCGTGGCCATCGGATTGCTTGGCCTGGTGATGGCGCCAGTCCAAGCGCTGGGGCTGCTGCTGTTGCCGTCGCTGGTCACCAATCTCTGGCAGCTCATTGCCGGTCCGCATCTCGCCGCGCTCCTGCAGCGCCTATGGCCAATGCTGGCGGGCATCTGCGTCGGTACTGCCGGCGCTGCCGCACTGGAGTGGCATGACGGCAAACATGCGGTTGCCTGGCTTGGACTGGCACTTACCACCTATGCAGTGCTCGGTCTGCTGCGCGTGCGCTTTTACGTTCCGCCGGCAGCCGAAGACTGGCTTGCTCCACTGATCGGCGCCTGCACCGGTGCGGTCACGGTGGCGACCGGCGTCTTCGTTCTTCCCGCCGTCCCCTATCTGCAGTCTCTGGACATGGGAAAGGATGAACTGGTACAGGCAATGGGCCTGTCATTCTCGGTCTCCACGCTGACGGTCGGCGTCGCCTTGTTCGGCAGTGGCGTATTCCAGGCTTCCGACGTGCCTGCCTCGGCTGCCGCGCTGGCGCCGGCGCTGGTTGGCATGTTCATCGGCCAGCGCCTGCGGGCGCGCGTGCCCGAAACGGTCTTTCGTACCGGCTTCTTCCTCGCTCTGCTTGCACTCGGCGCACACCTCGCGCTTAAGCCCATCCTCTGACATCACGGGGAACCGCGCATGGGCACGCATGCCCATGCTATAGAATGCCCTTCTCGCGCAGCATCCGTTCAAGCATGTCCGACACCGTACGCATCGACAAATGGCTCTGGGCCGCCCGCTTCTTCAAGACCCGTTCGCTGGCGACTGATGCCGTCGACGGCGGCAAGGTGCGCGTCGGCGGCGAGCGCGTCAAGCCGGCGCGCGGCCTGCGCACGGGCGAAGTGCTCGACATTGACAACGGTTCCACGCGCTGGGAGATCGAAGTGCTGGCCCTGTCCGACAAGCGCGGCTCCGCCACCATTGCCCAAGCCCTGTACCGCGAGACCGAAGACAGCGCCGCGCGGCGCCAGAGGCTGGCCGAAGAGCGCAAGTATTTCCAGGAACCGGGCCGCGCCATCAAGGGCCGCCCGACCAAGCGCGATCGGCGCCAGCTGGACCACTCGCGCGAATAGAAGACTCCCTCTAGCTTGCGGTTTGACATTTGAAAAGCGGTGGATAATAGTACGAGCGTTCGCTTCAGTGGGGCGTCGTGCTTTTTTTGCTTCAACGATCCACCGTGCTTTATTGCATTTCTGACAGGGCACTGCCGTGGCAACCAACACGACTGATACGACTACCAAATTCATGCGCAAGGGCGAGCTGACCCGGGCCGCCATTCTTGACGTGGCGCTCGAGCTGGCCAGCCGGGACGGGCTCGAAGGCCTGACCATCGGCTTGCTCGCCGAGCGCATGCACATGAGCAAGTCCGGCGTGTTCGCGCACTTCGGCTCGCGTGAAGACCTGCAGATCGAGGTGGTCAAGCTTTACCATCACCGTTTCGAGCAGGAAGTCTTCTATCCCAGCATCAAGGAGCCGCGCGGCCTGCCGCGCCTGCGCGCGATGTTTTCGCGCTGGGTCGAACGCGTTTCGGTCGAGATCGCATCCGGCTGCATCTACATCAGCGGTGCGGTCGAGTATGACGATCGGCCGGGTGCCGTCGGCGAGGAGCTGGCCGACATGGTGCGCGCCTGGAAGGACGCGCTGCGGCGCTGTGTGGCACAGGCCATCGAGGAAGGGCATCTGCCGGAAAAGACCGATCCAGATCAACTGGTATACGAAATGTACGGTCTAATCTTGTCGCTGCATCACGATGCGCGTTTCCTCAGAGTGCCCGGCAGTGTCGAGCGCGCCGAAATCGGCTTCGAGCGCCTGATCAACAGCTATCTTGCCTTTCCGTCCCTTGATGCGGTCAAGTCCGCAGCCAAGGCGAATTCCAGATCCGCTGTCAAGAAGACAGTCTGAAAACCATCCAGACATCAGGAGAAATAGAACATGGGTCAATATAACGCCCCCCTGCGCGATATGCAGTTCGTGCTGCACGAATTGCTCAAGGTGGAAGACGAACTCAAAAATCTGCCCAAGCACGCCGAGGTCGACAAGGACATCATCAATCAGGTGCTGGAAGAGGGCGGCAAGTTTGCCTCGCAGGTGGTGTTCCCGCTGAACCACAGTGGCGATCGCGAGGGCTGCCGCCTCGACAAGGAAACCCATGTGGTTCAAACGCCGGCAGGCTTCAAGGAAGCCTACCGGCAGTACGTCGAAGCAGGCTGGCCGTCACTCGCAACGGATCCCGCATACGGTGGCCAGGGCCTGCCGGTGGTGATCAACAACTGCTTCTACGAAATGCTGAACTCGGCCAACCAGGCCTGGACCATGTACACGGGTCTGTCGCACGGCGCTTACGAGTGCATCCATGCGCATGGCACGCCCGAGCAGAAGCAGCTCTATCTGCCGAAACTGTCGTCCGGCGAATGGACCGGCACCATGTGCC
>JAEZHR010000258.1 GCA_023416415.1 Pseudomonadota bacterium | reverse complement strand
GGCCATCAGGAAGGCGAGGAAGATGTAGATCTGCGCGGCCATGGACAGCGGCAGTTCATGCCAGGCGAGGATCGAGAAGCTGTTCGACTGGTAGTACAGGTAGATCACGGCCACCAGCATGAGCAGCGAGCCGAGCAACGTGTACAGGAAGAATTTGAGCGCCGCGTACACGCGGTTCGGGCCACCCCAGACCCCGATGATGATGAACATCGGGATCAGCGTGGCTTCGAAGAACACGTAAAACAGCAGGCCGTCGAGTGCGGTGAACACACCAATCATCAGGCCCGACAGGATCAGGAACGCACCCATGTACTGCGCGACGCGCTTCTCGATCACCTCCCAGCCAGCAATCACGACGATCACCGTGATGAAGGCCGTCAGCAGCACGAACCACATCGAGATGCCATCCACACCGAGCAGATACTCGACGTTGAAGCGCGCAATCCACGATGCCTGCTCGACGAACTGCATGTCCGCAGTTGCGGGGTCGAAGCCGGTGTAAATCGGGATCGTGACAAGGAAGCTGACGACGGCGCCGATCAATGCAATGGCACGTGCCATTCCCGGGTTCGTATCGCGCCCCAGTGCGAGGACCAACAGGCCAAACGCGATCGGGCTCCAGATCGCAAGGCTCAACAAAGGAAAGGTTGACTGCATCATGTTTGTTATTGGCTTGGTTCGCCCACTCAGTTCGCGAACGGGGACGGCAGGAAGTAGAACAGGAACAGCAGCACGCCGATGATCATCACGAACGCATAGTGATAGATGTAGCCGGACTGCAGATGGCGAATCACCGCCGAGAACATGCCAACCACGCGTGCACTTCCGTTGACCAGCAGACCGTCGATCAACCCGCGATCGCCGATATTCCACAGTACGCGGCCGATGGTGCGTGCGCCATCGGCAAACACGACCTGGTTGAACTTGTCCATGTAGTACTTGTTGTCCAGCAGGGTGTACAGCGGGCGGAACTTATCGAAGAACCACGCCGGTACGCGCGGATTAATCATGTAGCAGTAATAGGCGGCCACCACCCCGGCCAGCGCCAGCCAGAACGGCCAGGTCACGAAGCCATGCAGTCCCATTGCCAACGGGCCGTGGAACGACTCTCCCAGCTTTGCCACAACGTTGTGTGCGGCATCGACGAAGATCACGCCGCTGAAGAAGTCGCCGAACACCATCGGGACAATGGTCAGATAGCCGATGATCACCGACGGAACCGCCAGCACGACCAGCGGCAGTGTCACAACCAGCGGTGCCTCGTGGGGCTTCTCGCCCGGCCTAAGGCCATGGTGAGCCTCATCGCTGTGCTCGTCGTGGCTGTGGTCCTGATGGCCGTGCGGCTTGCCAAAACGTTCCTCGCCGTGGAACACGAGGAAGTACATGCGGAACGAGTAGAAGGCCGTGACGAAGACACCGGTCAGTACTGCAAAATGGGCAAAGCCGGCACCCGGGGTCGTGCTCAGATGGACTGCCTCGATGATGCTGTCCTTGGAGTAGAACCCCGAGAAGAATGGCGTGCCGATCAACGCCAGCGAGCCAAGCAGCGAGGTAATCCACGTGATTGGCATGTACTTGCGCAGGCCGCCCATGTTGCGAATGTCCTGATCATGGTGCATGCCGATGATGACCGCGCCGGCGCCGAGGAAGAGCAACGCCTTGAAAAACGCGTGCGTCATCAGGTGGAACACCGCAATCGAGTACGCGGAAGCGCCAAGGGCAACTGTCATGTAACCGAGCTGCGACAGCGTGGAATAGGCGATCACGCGCTTGATGTCGTTCTGGACAATGCCAAGGAAGCCCATGAAGAGTGCAGTGATGGCTCCGATGATCAGCACGAATGACAGTGCAGTCTCTGAAAGCTCGAACAACGGCGACATGCGTGCGACCATGAAGATGCCGGCCGTGACCATTGTCGCCGCGTGAATCAGCGCCGAAATCGGGGTCGGCCCCTCCATCGAGTCAGGCAGCCACACGTGCAGCGGGAACTGCGCCGACTTGCCCATGGCGCCGATGAACAGGCAGATGCAGGCCACTGTCAGCAGTGCCCAGTCGGTGCCAGGCAGCGTCAACAGGGATAGCTCCATGCGGCGCTCGAACACTTCGTTGTAATTCAGCGAACCGGTGTAGGCCAGCAGCAGGCCGATCCCGAGGATGAATCCGAAATCGCCGACACGGTTGACCAAGAAGGCCTTCATGTTCGCGAAGATCGCGGTCGGACGCGTGTACCAGAACCCGATCAGGAGATACGACACCAGACCCACCGCTTCCCAACCAAAGAACAGCTGAAGGAAGTTGTTGCTCATGACGAGCATGAGCATCGAAAAGGTGAACAGCGAGAGGTAGGAGAAGAAGCGGCAGTAGCCGTCGTCATCCGCCATGTACCCGATCGTGTAGACGTGCACCATCAGCGACACGAAGGTCACCACGCACATCATCATCGCGGTCAGGTTGTCGACGAGGAAGCCGACTTCAAGCGGCATTCCCATCACCGTCATCCAGGTGTAGATGGTCTCGTTGAACACCGGGGCGCCATTGATCAGCGCCCACAGCGTATATGCCGAAATCAGGAATGAAACCAGCACGCCGAGAATCGTGATGGTGTGGGACGCAGCGCGTCCGATGACATTGCCGAAGAACCGCGTTCCGAACAGCCCCGCCACCGTGGCGCCGACGAGCGGCGCCAGCGGCACGGCCAAAAGAAGATTAGCGTTGAGTTGCCCCGCCATGATGGCCCTTATCGTTGTTGTTCAGTGATTAACCCTTGAGTCGATCAAGGTCTTGCACGTTGATGGTGTCCAGATTGCGGAACAGTGCCACCAGAATGGCCAGACCGATCGCGGACTCCGCGGCTGCCACTGTCAGGATGAAGAAAACGAAGATCTGACCCGCAGCATCGCCGAGATAGTACGAGAAGGCGACAAAATTCATGTTGACCGCCAGGAGCATCAGCTCAATGGCCATCAGCAGAATAATGACGTTCTTGCGGTTCAGGAAAATTCCGATGATCGAAATCGCGAACAGGATCGCGCCGAGGATCAGGTAATGCGAAAGCGAGAGTTCCACGTGCGTCCCCTTATTGCTGTTCTTGGCCGGCGCTCGCGGCGCCCTCCCCGTTGTTGCCGTTGGCGCGCGTCGATTCCGCCTGCATATTCACCAGGCGTACACGATCTCCTCGCTTGACCTTGACCGCCTTCGCCGGGTCGAAGTAACGCACATCCTTGCGTCGACGCAGAGTCAGGCCTGCAGCGGCGACCAGGGCCAGCAGAAGCAGAAGCGCGGCGATTTCGAACGCATACACGTACTCGGTGTAGAGAAGCTGACCGAGTGCGGCAGTCGTTCCCAGATGCGAAGACGCTTCCGGAACCTGCGATTCCGCCGCATAGAAGCCATGCCAGAGCACGGCAGCCATCTGCACGACGATCAGACCTCCGACCAGAGCGGCCAGCGGCAGATAGCGGCGAAAGCCTTCACGAAGTTCACCAAAGTCGATGTCGGCCATCATCACGACGAACAGGAACAGCACCATGACGGCACCGACATAGACCAGAACCAGCACGATGGCGAGGAACTCGGCCTTGAGCAGCATCCAGATCGCTGCGGCAGAAAAGAACGAAAGCACCAGATACAGCGCAGCGTGCACCGGGTTGCGATCGGAGATGACGCGCAATGCGGCGAACACGAGGATCGCCGAGAACGCGTAGAACAGAGCAGTTTTGAATTCCATGGATGTCGACTATTTCCGGTGCTTCAGCGGTAGGGAGCGTCGGCTGCACGGGCGGCCGCGATCTCCTTCTCGTAGCGGTCACCGACCGCCAGCAGCATTTCCTTGGTCATGTAAAGGTCGCCGCGTTTTTCGCCGTGGTACTCCAGAATGCTGGTTTCGACGATCGAATCAACCGGGCACGATTCCTCGCAAAAACCGCAGAAAATGCACTTGGTCAGATCGATGTCGTAACGCGTCGTGCGGCGAGTGCCGTCATCGCGTTCGGCGGACTCGATCGTGATCGCCATCGCCGGGCAAACGGCCTCACACAGTTTGCAGGCGATGCAGCGCTCTTCCCCGTTCGGATAGCGGCGCAGCGCATGCTCACCACGGAAGCGGGGCGAGAGCGGGCCTTTCTCGTGCGGGTAGTTCAGCGTGTCCTTGGGCGCGAAGAAATACTTCATGCCAAGGCCAAAGCCTTTGATGAAGTCCACCAGAAAGAAATACTTGGTGGCGCGTGGCCAGTCGATCTGGGTCATTGCTCGGCCCTTTCCGG
>JAEZHR010000227.1 GCA_023416415.1 Pseudomonadota bacterium | reverse complement strand
TCAACACGATCCGCTGGCTGGAAAACATGCTCAACGAGCGCAATTCCACCATGATCATCATTTCCCACGATCGCCACTTCCTGAACCAGGTGTGCACCCACGTGGCCGACATGGACTACGGCACGCTGAAGATCTATCCGGGCAACTACGACGACTACATGCTGGCCTCGGCCCAGGCGCGCGAACGTCAGGCCGCAGCCAATGCCAAGGCCAAGGAACGCGTGGCGGAATTGCAGGACTTCGTGCGCCGCTTCTCGGCCAACAAGTCCAAGGCGCGCCAGGCCACCTCGCGTCTGAAGCAGATCGACAAGATCAAGATCGATGATTTCAAGCCGTCCTCACGCCAGAATCCCTTCATCCGGTTCGAGGGTGAGAAGAAGCTGCATCGCCAGGCAGTGGAAGTCGAAGGCCTGACCAAGACCTATGACCATACGATCTTCGAAAACTTCAGCCTGATGGTCGAAGCCGGCGAGAAGATCGCCATCGTAGGCGCCAACGGCGCCGGCAAGACCACGCTCCTGCGTTGCATCGGTGCGGCCGCCTGCGGAATGCAGGCTGACCGCGGGATGGTCAAGTGGGCCGAGCACGCCAATATCGGTTACATGCCGCAAGACCCGAGCGAAGAGTTCGCTACCGATCTCAACCTGACCGACTGGATGGGGAAGTGGACGCAGGAAGGCGATGACGACCAGGCCGTGCGATCGATCCTCGGCCGTTTGCTGTTCTCTGGCGATGACGTGAAGAAATCGGTAAAGGTGCTGTCCGGCGGCGAGAAGGGCCGCATGATGTACGGCAAGCTGATGCTGGGGCGCCACAATGTGCTGCTGCTCGACGAGCCGACCAACCACATGGATATGGAGTCAATCGAGTCGCTCAACATCGCGCTCGACAAATATGCCGGCACGCTGATCTTCGTGTCGCATGACCGCGAATTTGTGTCTTCGCTCGCCACACGCATTCTGGAAGTGAAGGACGGCCAGATCATCGACTTCCAGGGCGGCTACGAGGACTACCTGCGCAGCCAGGGTATCGAGTAAGCAGCCGTTGGCGGGCGGACGCGCTGTCCGGCGCGGCGCCTGCCTATACAATGGCTGCTTGAAACGGGGGCTGTTACGCCCCACCTGAGGGGCACGCCTCGCATTCTTGCCTGAAATTCACATGCAAACCGCCACCATCAAGCCCGTCGAGTTCGAGTTGCCGCGCATGGAGGCCGGCACCAGTTGCACGACTTCCGCATGGGCGCGCGTTCCTGCTGCGCCTTCGCCCGAGGAGCGCACCGCGCTCAAGGAGCGCATCAAGCGTCTGTTGAAAGAAAAAGAGGCGGTGCTGGTTGCCCATTATTACGTCGATTCCGATTTGCAGGACCTGGCCGAGGAAACCGGCGGCTGCGTGTCGGATTCGCTGGAGATGGCGCGCTTCGGGCGTGACCACCCGGCCAAGACCCTGATCGTGGCCGGTGTGCGCTTCATGGGCGAGACCGCGAAGATCCTGAGTCCGGAAAAGACCATCCTGATGCCGGATCTGGATGCGACCTGTTCGCTCGATCTCGGTTGTCCGGCCGATGACTTCGCTGCCTTCTGCGATGCGCACCCCGACCGCATCGTGGTCGTCTATGCCAACACCAGTGCCGCTGTGAAAGCCCGTGCGGACTGGATGGTGACGTCGTCGATCGGCCTGGAAATCGTCGAGCACCTGCATGCGCAGGGCAAGAAGATTCTGTGGGCACCGGACAAGCACCTGGGCAGCTATATCCAGAAGAAAACCGGCGCAGACATGCTGCTCTGGCAGGGTTCGTGCATCGTGCACGACGAATTCAAGGGGATCGAGCTGGAGCTGTTGAAGAAGTCGCACCCTAACGCCAAGGTGCTGGTGCACCCGGAGTCGCCGGAAGCCGTGGTGGCGCAGGCCGATGTGGTGGGCTCGACCTCGCAGCTGATCGCGGCGGCAAAGTCGCTGGATGCCGCCGAGTTCATCGTTGCCACCGACAACGGCATCCTGCACAAGATGAAGATGGCGGCGCCCGGCAAGATCTTCATTGACGCGCCGACTGCCGGCAACAGCGCCACCTGCAAGAGCTGCGCGCACTGTCCGTGGATGGCGATGAACGGCTTGCAGAACCTGGCCGATGTGCTTGAGTCGGGTCGCAACGAGATTCACGTCGACCCGGAGATCGGCCGCAAGGCTTACGGTTGCATAGCCCGCATGCTCGACTTTGCCGCGCAGCGCAAGGCGAATGTGCGTCCGGGAAGTGACCTCGCGAAGGAACAGAAACTGTTTGCGGGGATCGGGCCGGCATGAGCACGCTGAAAAATCCGTTTGCGCCCTTCGATGCGGCGCTGGTAGAAGCCTTCGAGGAAAACATCCGCGCCGCGCTCGCGGAAGATGTCGGTACCGGCGACGTGACCGGCAGGCTGGTCCCGGAACACGAACTGGTGCAGGCGCGCGTGATCGTTCGCGAAGCCGCCGTGCTGTGCGGGGCGCCCTGGTTCGAGGCGGTGATGAAGCAGCTCGACTCGCGCATTCGCATCGAGTGGCGTTACGCCGAAGGAGACATGATGGTGGCGGACTCGGAAGTCTGCGCAATCACGGCTCCGGCGCGCGCGTTGCTGACTGCCGAACGTACCGCGCTGAATTTCCTGCAGTTGCTGTCCGGCGTGGCCACCGCAACACGCAAGTACGCGGATGCCATCCGCGGCACGCGCGCCGCCGTTCTCGATACCCGCAAGACACTGCCCGGGCTGCGCCTTGCGCAGAAGTATGCCGTGCGCGTAGGCGGAGGGCAGAACCAACGCCTGGCCTTGTATGACGGCATCCTGATCAAGGAAAACCACATCGCTGCGGCCGGCGGCATCGCCCAGGCCATGCAGGCGGCATTTGCGCTGGATGCAGGCGTTTCCATCCAGATCGAGGTCGAGAGTCTGGAAGAGCTCGATCAGGCACTGACGGCCGGCGCGACTTCCATCCTGCTCGACAATTTTTCACTCGACATGATGCGCGAGGCCGTCAAGCGTTCCAGCGGACGTGCGCTGCTTGAAGCATCGGGCGGCATCAGCATGGATACGGTGCGTGCGATCGCGGAGACCGGCGTGGACAGGATTTCGATCGGCAGCCTGACCAAGGATGTCCGCGCGACGGACTACTCGTTGCGCATCGTCGGCTAGCATGGGAATGCCCACCAGGATGCCTGGTGGAGCGTTGTGCCGGAAACCTTCGCCTTCGCAGTGGCGGGAATGTACGCTTGCCGAAAATCGGCCGCGACTTGGTCGCGATCCAAATTCAGAATCTTGCCTTCCGCTTTTCCGCAAACGCTGCCAGACCTTCCGCAAAATCCGCGCTCATCGCGTAGCTGCTAAACGCAGTGATTTCGGCGTGCGCGGCTTCTTCGGATGTCGTGCGCAAGCTGTTGCGCAATAAATCCTTGATTGTTCTTAGAACCTGATCAGTATTTTTCCGTCAAATCTGGTTTCCGTGATGTGGAAGCAAGATGAACCGGAAGCATTACCCGAGCGATATCAGTCGGGAACAGTTCGAGGCAATTCGACCGATGCTGGAAG
>JAEZHR010000179.1 GCA_023416415.1 Pseudomonadota bacterium | reverse complement strand
CAGGCTGCCCAGGCCATCGACCTCGATGCGCACGGTGTCGCCGGGATACGCAAGCGGTGCACCTTCTGGAGCGCCAAGCAGCAATACATCGCCGGGAGACAGGGTCAGGAACTCGGTGACGTCGGCGATCAGTTGCGGCAGCGGACGCACCATGCGCGCCAGCGGACGGCGCAGCACTTCGCTTCCGTTGACGGATACCGCCAGCCCGGCATGCGCGAGATCGAACTTGCCGGCATCCTGCATCGGTCCGATCGGGCAGAAGCCATCGCGGCAGCGCTGAGCGATCGGTGGGCGATAGCAATCCTCGTGCGGCAGCGTCACGTCACTCACGATGACGTAGCCGGCGACGTGCGCCAGTGCATCGTCCGCGCGCAATCGGGTTGCCGTGCGGCCGATAACCACGCCGACCGTGGCATCGATGCGCACCACGCCGGGTTCGGCTGGCACTGCCACGGCAGCGTTCTCCCCCGCCAGTGTGTTGCGCGGCTTGATGTACAAGATGGGCGCCTTGGGCGCGGCCTTGTACGGCGCAGAGGAGAACGCAGGCGTCATGCGCTCGACCGTCGCCGGGTCGTTGAGCAGTACGCCGTAGACCGTGCCGATCGCACAGTCCGGCGCAGAAGTCTGAAGAGGCATCGTCACCTTTCATCCAGTTGACTTGTCAGTCGGATGGTTGCGCCATGGCGGTCCGGACCGACGCGGTCCGGCCGCAGGACGCACGTCCAACGTCGACTCGGGGAAACAGCGGCCTGCGCCGCAGGGACGCGACGCAGTGCCGGCTCGGGTCGCCCGGGAAGCACGTTCCCGGACTCAGGAGGCCACACAAATGGCCGTCAGGCCACGCCCCACTTCGGGATGGGGTGATCGCCGAAGGACAGGCACACATTCTTCACTTCGCAGAAGGCTTCGAAGCTGAAGTCGCCGCCTTCGCGGCCGATGCCCGACTCCTTGATGCCGCCGAAGGGCTGACGCAGATCGCGCACGTTCTGGCTGTTGATGAACACCATGCCGGCCTCGATGCCCGCGGCCAGACGGTGCGCCTTGCCGATGTCCTGGGTCCAGATGTACGAAGCCAGGCCGTACTTCACGTCGTTGGCCATGCGCAGGCCGTCCTCTTCGGTCTCGAAGGGAATCAGGCAGACCACCGGCCCGAAGATTTCTTCCTGGGCCACGCGCATCTGGTTATGCACGTTGGTCAGCACCGTGGGGCGCACGAAATTGCCGTTGCGCACACGTTCGGGCAGGTTGTCGGGACGGCCGCCGCCGGCCGCTACCGTCGCGCCTTCCTGACGGCCGATCTCGATGTAGCCGGTAACCTTTTCCCAGTGCGCGCGCGAGATCATCGAACCGACGTTGGTCGCTTCGTCGCGCGGGTCGCCGACGATCAGGCGGTTGGCGCGCTCGGCGAATTCACGCGCAAAACGGTCATAGATCAAAGACTGGACGAAGATGCGCGAGCCGGCCGTGCAGCGCTCGCCGTTGATCGAGAAGATTGTGAACAGCGCCGCGTCGAGCGCGCGTTCGAGATCGGCATCCTCGAACACCAGCACCGGCGACTTGCCGCCCAGTTCCAGCGACAGCCGCTTCAGTCCGGCCACGCTGGTAATGCGCTTGCCGGTGACGGTGCCGCCGGTGAAGGAAATGGTGCGCACGTCCGGATGCACCGCAAGCGCTTCGCCGGCGTCGCGGCCGAAGCCGTGCACCACGTTGAGCACGCCCTTCGGCACGCCGGCTTCGAGGGCGATGCGGCCGAGCAGGTCGGCGGTCATCGGCGACAGTTCCGACATCTTGAGCACTGCGGTGTTGCCCAGTGCGAGACACGGTGCCACCTTCCACGTCGCAGTCATCAGCGGCACGTTCCACGGCGAGATCAGGCCGCACACGCCGACCGGCTGCAGCAGCGTGTAGTTGAGCATGCTGCGGTCGACCGGATAGGTCTTGCCATCCAGACGCGTGGCCACTTCGGAGAAGAAGTAGAAGTTGTCGCTCGCGCGAGGAATCAGCGTGTGGCGCGTCTGGTGAAACGGCAGGCCCGTATCGTCGGTTTCCAGCTCCGCCAGCGTCTGCACGTTCTGCGCGATCAGGTCGCCGAAGCGGCGCATGATGCGCGCGCGTTCCTTGGCCGGCATGCCGGCCCAGGCCGGAAATGCACGCCTGGCGGCCTCGACCGCCGCGGCGATTTCTTCCTGGCCGCCGGCTGCCACTTCGGCGAGAACTTCGCCGGTCGCCGGATTCAGGTTCTCGAATGCGCGAGGACTTTCTACCTCGCGTCCATCGATGAGATGCTTGATCATTTTCATGTCTGTTTCTGCCGCTTGATTCGTTTCAGTCCGATTCAGTCCTTGTACGCCACCAGGTCGATCTCGATCTTCAGACCGGGTTTTGCGAGATGCGAAATGCCCACGGTGGAACGCGCCGGCAGCACGCCGTCGAAGAACTCCTTGAACACTGCGTTCATCGCAGCGAACTCGTTCTGCATGTCGGTCATGTAGATCGTCATGCGCAGCGTCTTGTCCAGCGAGGTGCCGGCTGTTTCGAGCAGGGCCTTGATGTTGGAGAGAGTCTGGCGCGTCTGCGAAGCGATGTCCTCTTCGAAGGCGTCGGTCACCGGATGCTTTCCGACCTGGCCTGAGACGAACACCAGGTTCTGCCAGACCAACGCCGGCGAGAACGGCAAGGTGTGCACCGCGCCGGGCAGCGTGACGGTACGCGGGACGCTCATTGCGCGGCGCCCTCGTCCATCACGGCGACGACCTCGATTTCCACCAGCAGGCCCGGGCGCGCCAGATGCGCGACGCCAACGGTGGAACGTGCCGGCGGGTTTTCCGGAAACACTTCGCGGAATACCTTGTTCATGCCCGCGAAATCGGCCGCCATGTCGGTCATGAAGACGTTGACCTTGACAACATCGCGCATCGTCGCGCCGGCCGCTTCAATCACGTCCTGCAGGTTGCGGAACGCCTGGCGTGTCTGGTCTTCGATGCCGCTGCGGATATCGCGCGTGACCGGGTCGGAGCCGGTGTGCCCGGAGACGTAAAGCGTGTTGCCCGCGCGCACGGCCGGCGAGTACGGGCGGTGCGGCAGCAGCCCGGTGTTGGGAACAATAATTTGTCGAGACATAGAATTCAGGAATGTGAGTTAGGGGCAGCTTCCGGATCAGTCGATGTAGTCCGGAATCGCCGCGATAATGGCTGGCTGCGGCGCGATCACTTCGCCCGTTTCAATCGAGGCCACGCTCATCGATTCTTCGTACCAGCGGCGCGGCGGCGGCGGACCCCACAGCGTCTGGCGGCGCGGGTTGTTGACGTTCCAGCGCACCGGTTCGGCATTGCGATCGGTGGTCATGTAATCGCCTGTGTAGAGCTCGAAGCGGTTGCCGTCCGGATCACGCACATAGACGAACAGCGCGTTGGAGATGCCG
>JAEZHR010000117.1 GCA_023416415.1 Pseudomonadota bacterium | reverse complement strand
GAACTGGGAAGACGACGACGACAGCGAGTATTGCTCGACGCGCCAGGACTGGATCGACGCGGCCAGCGTGGCCGACGTGGTTGGCGTCGACATCGAAGCCGTCAATTTCGCGGCCGAGTACAAGGATCGGGTATTCGCCGAATTCCTGCGCGAATACCAGGCCGGACGCACGCCCAACCCGGACGTGCTGTGCAACGCCGAGATCAAGTTCAAGGCCTTCCTCGACCATGCAATGCAGCTCGGGGCCGATCTGATCGCTACCGGTCACTATGCCCGCGTGCGCGAAATCAACGGTCGCTTCGAATTGCTCAAGGCGCTCGACGCGACCAAGGACCAGAGCTACTTTCTGCATCGCCTGAACCAGGCGCAGCTGGCAAAAACGCTGTTCCCGTTGGGTGGGATCCCGAAAACCGAGGTTCGGCGCATCGCCGAGCAGATCGGCCTGCCGAACGCGAAGAAGAAGGACTCGACCGGCATCTGCTTCATCGGCGAACGGCCGTTCCGCGATTTCCTGAATCGCTATCTCTCTCATCAGCCGGGGCCGATGAAGACTCCGGACGGCGCCACGGTCGGCGAACATATCGGCCTGAGCTTCTACACGCTCGGCCAGCGCAAGGGCATCGGCCTGGGGGGCATGAAGACCTACCAGAACGCGGAAGGCAGCAGCGCTGCCTGGTATGTCGCGCGCAAGGATGTCGCCAGCAACACCCTCTACGTGGCCCAAGGCCATGACCATCCCTGGCTCTTGAGCCCGGCTCTCGAAGCCGGCCAAGCCAGCTGGATCGCCGGCCATGCGCCGGAGCGTGGCAATTACAGCGCCAAGACCCGCTACCGTCAGAGCGATGTCGCGTGTACCCTCTCCGGCATTGCCGACGCGCGTTTCACGCTCCAGTTTGCCCAGCCTCAGTGGGCGGTAACGCCTGGTCAATCGGCCGTACTGTATGACGGCGAGATCTGTCTGGGCGGCGGCATCATCGACTCAGCCACCCCGCTCTCCTGATTCACTTGCCCCGCGCGGCAGCAGACCATGCTTGGCAGAAACGGTTGCAGACCGGTCGCTGCGATCGAACTGCGTCTTCACGCGAGGGCTTCCGTGCGAGTGCGGCCCGCCTTTGCGCCCTGCACTTCCTGCTTCACGGGCAATTTCCCCGGACAATCTAAAAAAAGACGATGACATCAATTGGTCCTTGCAATCGGCCGCCATTTGCACAATAATTTGAATGCGAATCGTTCTCATTTGTAAAAGCATCACGTTCGGCTGGAGCTTCCATGCACTCGGATGACCTCGACCTTGAAGATTTCGATGACATCAGATCGCCGGCACGACCGGAGCTGCTGATCTCCGCGGCCCTGCATCTGATGTCGCACTATGCGGCGAGCGAGCAAGAAAGTAGAGGAAACGGAAGCTGTGTGCGGCTGGCGGCGGTGATCGAGCGGCACCTGAAGGCACTGGCAGATCTTCCGGGCCTGGAACCCGTGTTGCGCGCGACCTGCAATCAGCTGTCCCGCCAATGGGCGGACGTGGTGGAACGGCGCATCGCGCCGCCGCCACAGCCCGGCCTGCTCATGCGACTGATGCGGCCAGCACATTGAGAACGCTTTCATCGACTTGATTGTCTTTTACGAACTTGCACGGTGCCCTGATGATCGTCTGTGTCTGCTACAACGTCTCCGAAAAAAAAATCCGCACGGCGGTCGACCAGGGCATGCGCACCATGCCGGAACTGCGAACGAACCTCGGCGTGGGCAGCTGCTGCGGCAAGTGCCACTCCTGCGCCAAGACCGTGCTGCGCGAATACCTGGAAGACGGACCGCGCGAATTGCAGGCGCCGGTCACCGAAGCAATCGCAGCCTGACGCGCGAGCTTGCGCCAATCCCTGATCAAATCGTCAATCCTGGGATACCATGACACCCAAGCGGGCAGTGCCCGTTTCTGACCGTCAACGCAGGAGTGGCCATGAAAGGCGATCCCAACATCATCCGACTGCTGAACGCTCAGCTCACCAACGAGCTGACCGCCATCAACCAGTACTTCCTGCATGCGCGCATGTACCGGCACTGGGGGCTCGGCAAGCTCGGTAAAAAGGAATACGACGAATCGATCGGCGAGATGAAGCACGCCGACCGCCTGATCGAACGCATCCTGATGCTGGACGGGCTGCCGAATCTGCAGGCGCTCAACAAGCTCCTGATCGGAGAGTCGGCGCAGGAAATGCTGGAATGCGACCTCAAGCTGGAGCAGGCTGCGCATCAGACCGTCAAGGACGGCATCAGGGCCTGCGAATCGGCTGGCGACTACGTGTCGCGCGAACTGCTGGTCGCCATTCTCGACGACACCGAGGAACACATCGAGTGGCTGGAAACCCAGCTCGACCTCATCAACAAGGTCGGCCTGCAGAACTACCTGCAGTCGCAAATGGACGGTCCCGACTGAGCCTCGACCGTCGCAAAAATGAAGGGCAGCCGAAGCTGCCCTTTTTCTCGTCCGTCCTCGTGCTATCGCGGCACGGTATCCCTGAATGACTGTCGTTCCGACAGCTTGTCGAAAAGCCTGCCGAGACTCGGGTGGCGCTCGCGCCAGTCGATTTCAGGAAAGCGGAAGCTCAGCCAACCGAGCACGCAACCTGTCGCGACGTCGGCGAGGGTGAAATGGTTGCCAGTGCAGTAGGCCTTGTCCTTCAGGCCGGCCGACATGGCCGCGAGCCCCGCGTCGACTTTGCCCAACTGGCGGTTCACCCATTCTGCACTGCGCTGCTCCTCTGGCCGAAAGCGCTTCTCCATCAGCACCAGGCCGCCGGCATCCGCCACGCCGTCGGCCAGCGCCTCCCAGCACTTGACTTCCGCGCGTTCACGCCCGTTTGGCGGAATCAGCTTGCCGACCGGCGACAGAGTATCGAGGTATTCGACGATCACGCGCGAATCGAACATCGCACCACCGTCTTCCATGACGAGACAGGGCACCTTGCCGAGGGGATTGGAGCGCAGAATGGCTGCATCCGATGCCCAAATGTCATCCAGGATCAGCTCGAAGTCGAGCTTCTTCTCCGCCATGGCGACACGCACCTTGCGTGCGTAGGGACTGGCGAGGGTACCGATCAGTTTCATGGCAACGTCTCGTTGAACGGGCCGCGATTATAGCATCGCGACATGCCAGCCTGACCAGCCGGCCCCGAGGGGTGGCGAATGATAGAATGCGCACTTCGCGCGCCTCGCCATGGCGGCTCACCATGATATGGCGCGCCCTCCTTGTCCACATTCCCCGCCGTTCCATCATGTCGCACACCCCTCTTTCCGCCCTCTCCCCGCTGGACGGCCGCTATGCCGCCAAGACCGACAAGTTGCGTCCCATCCTGTCCGAGTCCGGCTTCATGCACCATCGCGTCAAGGTCGAGATCGCCTGGCTGCAGGCCCTCTCCCAGGCCGGCTTCGACGAGATCAAGCCGTTTTCTCCCGCCGCCACTGCCCTGCTCGACAAGCTGGCAGCCGAATTCTCGGAAACAGATGCCGCCCGCATCAAGGAAATCGAGGCCGTGACCAATCACGACGTGAAGGCAGTCGAGTACTGGCTCAAGGAGCAGGTCAAGGATGTGCCGGAGCTGGTCGCGGCTTCCGAGTTCATTCACTTCGCCTGCACCTCGGAAGACATCAACAACACCTCGCACGGCATGATGCTCAAGGCCGCACGCGACGACGTGCTGTTGCCGTCGCTGCGCGCGGTGCTCGCGCGCCTGACCGAACTGGCCCATGACAATGCCGAACTGCCGATGCTCTCGCGCACCCACGGCCAGCCGGCCAGCCCGACCACGCTGGGCAAGGAAATGGCGAACGTGGTCGCCCGCCTGCAGCGCGCCATCAGGCGCATCGAACAGGTCGAAATCCTTGGCAAGATGAATGGCGCAGTCGGCAACTACAACGCCCACCTGTCGGCCTATCCCGAATTCGACTGGCCGGCGTTTTCGAAGCAGGTCATCGAGCAACGTCTCGGCCTGGTGTTCAATCCGTACACGATCCAGATCGAGCCGCACGACTACATGGCCGAACTGTTCGACGCCGTGGCGCGCGCCAATACCATCCTGCTCGACCTGAACCGCGACATCTGGGGTTACATCTCGCTCGGTTACTTCAAGCAGAAGACCAAGGCCGGCGAAATCGGCTCCTCGACCATGCCGCACAAGGTCAATCCGATCGACTTCGAAAACTCCGAAGGCAACCTCGGTCTGGCCAACGCGGTGCTCAAGCACCTGGCCGAGAAGCTTCCGGTTTCGCGCTGGCAGCGCGACCTGACCGACTCCACCGTCCTGCGCAACATCGGCGTGGCCTTCGGCTATGCACTGCTGGCCTACGACAGCTGCTTGCGCGGCCTGAACAAACTCGAAGTCAATCCGTCGCGCCTGGCCGAAGACCTCGACGCAACCTGGGAAGTGTTGGCCGAGCCGGTGCAGACCGTCATGCGCCGTTACGGCATCGAGAACCCCTACGAACAGCTCAAGGAACTCACGCGGGGCAAGGGCATTTCGAAGGATGCCTTGCGCGAGTTCGTCGCGGGTCTGGCGATTCCGCAGCAAGCCAAGGACGAATTGATGGCCATGACGCCGGCCACCTACACCGGCATTGCAGCCCGCCTCGCGCGCGCCGTCTGAACGGAAAACCGCGTCGCTGATTGTCAGCAACGCGGTTTTTTTTCTGATAAATTCGTCCTAACTAGAACCGATGCACGCGATGAAAGAACGCTATCTGCGCAGTATCCGTTTGCTGGCCGAGTGTTATCACGCCTTTGAGCGCATGTCGGGGGCACATGCGCGCGCGCTCGGCCTGACACCGGCCCAGTTCGATATTCTCGCCACGCTCGGCAATACGCCGGGCATGTCATTCAAGGAGTTGGGCGAGAAGACCTTGATCACGAAGGGTACGCTCACGGGCGTGGTCGACCGCCTCGAAGCCAAGGGGCTGGTGCGGCGCGCCGTGAAGATCGACGACAGGCGCAGCATTCTGGTGCAGCTGACCGAGCGCGGGCAATCGGAGTTCGAACGGACGTTTTCCCTGCAGCTCGCGCACTGCAAACAGCCGTTCGCCGAAATGGAAGACGCCGACTTCGCAGCGCTGGAACGCGAGCTCGGCAAGCTGTACAAGCGCCTGGCCGGATGGGCCAAAGCGCAGCAGGATTCGCAACACCCTCAGTAACTCGAAAGGAGCTTGAATGAAGCGCGCACTCTCTGGCCTGATGGCCGCCGCAATTGTCACCTTGGCCGCACTCCCCCTGGCCGCCCAGGCCCAGTTCGCCAAGCCCGAAGACGCGGTCAAGTACCGCCAGTCGGCATTCTCGCTGATGGCTGCACATATGGGCCGCGTCGGCGCCGTGGTCAAGGGTCAGGTCCCGTATGACAAGGCGGCTGTCGAGCAGGATGTGGCGGTAATCGAGATGATGAGCAAGCTGCCATGGACGGCCTTCCCGGCCGGCTCGGAGCAAAACAGCAAATCCCGCCCGGAGATCTGGAGCGAGCCGGCCAAGTTCAAGGCAGCCTCCGACAAACTGGAAGCCGAAGTGCAGAAGCTGTCGGCCGCCGCGCGCAGCGGCGACCAGGCTCAGATCCGCACGGCCTTCGGTGCGGTCGGTCAGTCGTGCAAGGCCTGCCACGACAACTTCCGCAACCGTTAATCAATACGCGAAGGCGGGTGGCAGCGTGACCACGTAGTAGACGCCACCCGCGCACAGCGCGAGAAGCCCAAGCGCCAGGAGGCGCATCGTCCACGAATCATTCGCCGCCTCGACGCCCTCGGCATCGAGGCCGATCTCCTGATCTCCGGTCAGCATCGGCTTGACCAGGTTCCTCTTTTTCCCCAGCGCATACCAGGCGATCGCCAGCAGGTGCAGCACGACCAGCGCGACCAGTACCCAGAAGAACAGATCCTTGTGCAGAACGGTGATCTGGTCCGACAATTCCTTGCTGATGTAACGCACAAGCGGCCCTTCGCTTGCAATGTCGTCATTGGCGAACATCCCGGAAAGCGCCTGCACCAGGGACCCCGCCAGCAAAGCAAATACAGAAAGGCTGCCGAGCGGATTGTGGCCGAGACGGTACTTCAACTTTGTTCCGCGCAGGTAGCCGACGATAGTCGATGGTCCGTACAGAAAACTGGAAAAACGTGCATAACGCGGACCGACCAGCCCCCAGAGGGTGCGAAAGGCCAGCAAGGCCAGCACCGCATAACCGGCGCGGAAATGCCACTCCATGGCGTTCCCTCCGATCTGCTGGGTGACGAATGCCACCGCCAGCAACAGCACCAGCGCCCAATGGAACAGGCGCAACGGCAGATCCCATACACGTACTTTTTTCATGCCCTACTTTCTTCAAAACTGTGTTGCGGCCGACCTCGCAACCGGCGCAAGCTGCCAATTGTCAGCCGGGCGAATCAGGTAAGCCGATAGTTTAGTGGGAAACCCGGCTTCGAATCGCATTGCGTGACCCATCCCGCTGCTGGAAAATGGCCGCAGCACGGGCGACAGGTGCGGCACTGCCAGCGCAGTGCTCAAGTACGATGTCCATCGCCGCACACTGATCCGCGCATGCCGCTTCATGCGCGACGCGCAAACGCATACGAAGGAATGTTCATGTCCACCAAGATCGCGGCGATCCGGCCGCTGCCCGACGACCTCCTGCAACTGCTGCGCCGCAATAGCGAAGTCATTGACAACCAGGCTGCCGTCGCTTTCGACGATGCGGGTCTGATTGCGCACATCGCCGATGCCGACGCCTTGCTGGCAAGTGCGCTCGACCGCATCGACGCCGAGGTCATCGCGAGCTGCCCGAAGCTGCGCGTGGTCGCCAACATCGGTGTCGGCTACAACAATATCGACGTCGCCACCTGCACCGAACGCGGCATCATGGTCACCAACACGCCCGGCACGGTGGACGATGCGACGGCGGACCTCGCGTTCGGCCTGATGCTGGCCGCAGCCCGCCGGCTGGTCGAGGCCGACCAGTTTGTGCGCAACGGCCAATGGCGCCCCGGCGCGCCACCACTGATGGGACTGGACGTCCATCACCGGGTGCTGGGCATCATCGGTCTTGGCCGCATCGGAACGGCCATCGCCAAACGCGCGCGCGGCTTCGACATGGATGTGCGCTACTTCAATCGCCATCCGCTGGCGGGTGCCGAAGAAGATGCGCTGCAGTTACGTTACCGGCCGCTGCCTGAGCTTTTGCGCGAATCCGACTTCGTATTGCTTCAAACGCCCTACACGCCCGACACCCACCATCTGATCGGGGCGGCCGAACTGGCGCTGATGAAGCCCAGCGCGATTCTCGTCAATACCGCACGCGGCGGCGTGGTGGACGATGCGGCACTGGTCGACGCACTCACGAACCGCCGCATCGCCGGCGCCGGCCTCGACGTGTTCGAGAACGAGCCCGGGCTGCACCCGGGCTTTCTCGATCTGGACAACGTCGTGCTCGCGCCGCACATCGGCAGTGCCACCGCCGCCACGCGCCATGCGATGGCGGCGCAGGCCGTGCGCAATTTGCTGACGGCCCTGACCGGCACGCCTCCGGATCTCGTAAATCCGCAGGCGCTGCAAACGCGCTGATCGAGACTGGCCCGGCCGACTGCATCGCCGCGAGCCCGCCTGCGGCGGCATTCGAAGCGGTGCGCGATACTGCGAAACAGGATTGAGTAAAAGGAGACTACGAAATGACCCAGGAACTGGTGGAGAAGCTGCGAGAACTTCTTGGCAATGATGGCGTGCTGACGGCAGAAGAAACGGCACAGCGTTCCGCCGGATTTCTGCGAGCCGACACGCTGCAGGCACGCGCGCTGGCCCGGCCGAAGACGACTGACGAAGTGGCCGCCGTCCTTCGCCTCTGCAGCCAGGCACGCTGTCCCGTCGTCACGCAGGGCGGACTGACGGGGCTGGTGCACGGGGCCGACTGCACGCCGGACCACCTGATCCTCTCGCTCGAGCGCATGAACTGCATCGAGGAGATCGATCCGATGCAGCGGGTGGCGGTGGTGCAGGCCGGCGTGACGCTGCAGGCCTTGCACGATGCGCTGGAGCGCCACGATCTGGCATTTCCGCTCGATCTCGGTGCGCGCGGCTCGGCCACGATCGGAGGCAATGTCGCCACCAACGCCGGGGGCAACCGCGTGATCCGTTACGGCATGACGCGCACCATGGTGCTCGGTGTCGAAGCGGTGCTGGCCGATGGCACCATCTTGTCTTCGCTGAACCGCATGATCAAGAACAACGCGGGTTACGACCTGAAGCAACTTTTCATCGGTTCCGAAGGCACGCTGGGCGTCATCACGCGCGTGGTGTTGCGGCTGGCGGAACGCCCGCGCAGCCAGAACGTGGCCTTCGTCGCACTCTCCGGCTTTGACGCCGTGACCGGCTTCCTCAAGCACATGGACCGCACGCTCGGCGGCACGCTCTCCGCCTTCGAAGTGATGTGGCGCGAATTCTATGAACTGGTCACCACGCCGCCCGCCGCTTCCACGCCGCCGCTGCCGCATGGCAGTGCCTACTACGTGCTGGTGGAAGCCCTTGGCGCGGACCAGGAGCACGACGCAGCGCGCTTTATCAACGCGCTGGAAGCCGCCAGCGAAGCCGGCCTGATTGCCGACGCCGTCGTGGCTGGTTCGGATCGTGAGCGGGCCGCAATCTGGGCCATGCGCGACGACGTGATGCAGATCGCGCGCCACGGCTGGCCCTTCACCTTCGACGTATCGTTGCCGATCGCCACCATGGAAGCGTATGTGGCCGGGGTGCGCGGCGAACTCGCCGCACGCTGGCCCGACCACCATTGCTGGTTGTTCGGCCACCTCGGTGACGGCAATCTGCACCTTGCCGTTCATACCGGCGACGCCGCCGACCGGGAGTCGGTGGAACGCATCGTCTATGAGCCTCTGAAGGCCATCGGCGGCTCGATCTCCGCCGAGCATGGCGTCGGACTGGAAAAGAAGCCCTACCTGCACCTTAGCCGCAGTCCGCAAGAGATCGCCCTGATGCGCACGCTCAAGAATGCGCTGGACCCGAACGGCTTGCTCAATCCGGGCAAGATCTTCTGAGTAGCGGAGCGGGCACAACACAGGGCAGCATCTGCCGAATCACGCTGCCATCCCCGGCCCGCCGTACCGAACTCACGCAAGACACAAAAAAGCCGGCTCGAAAGCCGGCTTGATGCGCGTTGGGTCGTGTTACACCACGGCCCCGCCGTGCGGGTCCTTTTCCTTGATCGGCTTGATCAGGTCTTCGCGCTTGACGCCCAGCCACATCGCCATCGCGGCGGCGACGAACACCGACGAGTAGATGCCGAACAGGATGCCGATGGTCAGCGCCAGCGAGAAGTAGAACAACGTCGGGCCACCGAAGATCAGCATCGAAATCACCATCATTTCGGTCGAGGCGTGGGTGATCACTGTGCGCGAGATTGTGCGCGTGATGGCGTGGTCAATCACCTGCGGCGTCGTCAAGTTGATGCTCCGGCGGTCACGGAAGGTTTCGCGCACGCGGTCGAACACGACCACCGACTCGTTGACCGAATAGCCCAGCACGGCCAGCACCGCCGCCAGCACGGTCAGCGAAAACTCCCACTGGAAGAAGGCGAAGAAGCCGAGGATGATGACCACGTCGTGCAGGTTGGCGATGATGGCCGCCACCGCGTACTTCCACTCGAAGCGAACCGCCAGGTAGATCATGATGCCGACGATGACCATCCCCAGTGCCAGCAACCCGTCCTGCGCCAGTTCGGCGCCGACCTGCGGGCCGACGTATTCGACGCGCTGCAGCTTGACGTCCGGATCCGCCGCACGCAGGGCGGCCATGACCTTCTCGCTCTGGGCAGCGGACGACACGCCCGCCTGCGTCGGCATCCGGATCATCACGTCCTGCGCCGTACCGAAGCTCTGGACCTGGGTATCGGTGTAACCGAGCTTTTCGATCGTGCCCCGAATGCCCGGCAGGTCTGCCGGTTTCGAGTAGGTGACTTCCATCAGGGTGCCGCCGGTGAATTCGATCGACAGGTGCAGACCCCGGGCAAACAAAAAGAACACCGCGGCGATGAATATCGCAATCGAGAACGCATTGAGAATCAATGCGTGCCGCATGAACGGTATGTCTTTCTTTATCCTGAACAGCTCCATTGCATTCCTTTCGTGTGCAGTCGGCCCGTCGAATGCGGGCCGCATCCGCGTGTATCTCAGCTATCCGGTTTCCAGACCTGGCCGATCGACAAGCTGGTCAGGCGCTTCTTGCGCCCGTACCAGAGGTTGACGATGCCACGGGCAACGAAAACGGCCGAAAAGATCGAAGTCAGGATGCCGATCACGTGCACGACGGCAAAACCGCGCACCGGACCCGAACCGAAGATCAGCAGCGCAAGACCAGCGATGAAGGTGGTGACGTTGGAATCCAGAATGGTCGCCCAGGCACGATCGAAGCCCATGGCAATGGCCATCTGCGGCGAGTTGCCCGCGCGCAGTTCCTCGCGTATGCGCTCGTTGATCAGCACGTTGGCATCGATCGCCATGCCGAGTGTGAACGCGATAGCCGCCATGCCTGGCAAGGTCAGCGTGGCCTGCATCATTGACAGCACCGCCACCAGCAACATCAGGTTGATCGTCAGCGCGAGCACGCTGAAGAAGCCGAACAGGTGGTAGTAAACGACCATGAACAGCACCAGCACGATGAAGCCGTAGAGCACCGAATTGAAGCCCTTGGCGATGTTGTCGGCGCCCAGTTGCGGGCCGATCGTGCGCTCCTCGATGATTTCCATCGGCGCGGCCAGCGAGCCTGCACGCAGCAGCAGAGCCAGGTCGTTGGCGGCCTGGGTCGTGCCCATGCCGGTAATCTGGAAGCGCGAGCCGAGTTCTTCCTGAATGGTGGCCACGGTCAGCACCTCGCCCTGGCCTTTCTCGAACAGCACGATGGCCATCAGCTTGCCAACATTGCCGCGGGTGGCTTCACGCATGCGTCGCCCGCCGTCGCCGCTCAGGTCGAGGCCGACTGCCGGCTGATTGTTCTGGTCGAAGGTGGCGTTGGCGCTGGAGATGTAGTCGCCGGTAATGATCGGCTCCTTGTACAGCACAACGGGTGCGCCGCGCCCGACACGGAACAGCTCCGAACCGAGCGGCACGGCCGCCGTTTCCTCGGTGCCGCGCAGTACGGTCTGGTCGACCAGGCGCACTTCCAGAGTCGCCGTGCGGCCGATGATGTCCTTGGCACGCCCGACATCCTGTACGCCGGGCAACTGCACGACAATGCGATCAGCGCCCTGGCGCTGAATCACCGGCTCGGCCACGCCGAGTTCGTTGACGCGCTTGGACAGCGTGCTGATGTTCTGCTTGACCGCATCGTCAACAGTCCCGCGGAGGGTCTCGGGACGCAGGCTGCCGACCAGGGTGAAATCATCGCCGGATACGGAGGCCTGCAATGCCAGGTCCGGCAGTTCGGAACCGAGCACATTGCGTGCGCGCTCCATGGTTTGGGCGTCGCGGAAGCGGATGCGGATCGTCGCGCCGTCGCGCTCGATGCCGGCATGACGCACATTCTTGTCGCGCAGGATGGCGCGTGCGCTGGCCTGCAGGCCTTGTGCGCGCTTGTCCAGCACGGCCTTGGTATCGACCTGCATCAGGAAGTGCACGCCGCCACGCAGATCCAGGCCGAGATACATCGGCGCCGCGCCCAGCGACTGCAGCCATGCCGGCGTGTTCGGCAAGAGATTGAAGGCCGTGATGTAGGTCGGGTCCTGCGGATTGGCGTTGAGTTCGCGTTCCAGCAAGGCACGCGCCTTGAACTGGGTATCGGTGTCGGCGAAGAGCACGCGCACCGTTCCCTGGTTCCCGATGTTCTCGAAATAGATGCGCTCGGCAGAAATGCCGGCCTCGGTCAATTCCTGCTCGACCCGCTCCAGAAGTGCCGGTTCGACCTTGATGGTGGCCTTGGCACTGCTGATCTGAACCGCTGGCGATTCACCGAAGAAATTGGGGATCGTATACAGCACGCCGAGGATCAGCGTGATGACGATGATGATGTATTTCCAGAATGGATAGCGATTCATGGGTCTCGACTGTCAGGAAGGGGCGCCGAATGGCGCCCCGGCCGTTGCAATGCGCCGTGGAAATTACAGCGTCTTGATCGTGCCCTTGGGCAGCAGGGTGGCGACGGCGTTCTTCTGAACCAGGATTTCGGTGCCTTCGGCGATTTCCAGGCTTACGTAGGCGTCCGTCACCTTGGTAAGGCGGCCAACGATACCGCCGGCGGTGACGACTTCATCACCCTTGGCCAGCGCTTCCATCATGCTCTTGTGCTCCTTTTGCCGCTTCATCTGAGGACGAATCATCAGGAAATAGAGCACCACGAACATCAGGATGATGGGCAAAAAACTCAGCATGCCTCCTTGGGCGGCGTCCGCCGATTGCGCGTAGGCGTTGGAAATGAACACGTCTTCCTCTCTGGTTGGTTGATAAATCAGCCGGGCATTTTAGCATTGCACGATTGGAGAGCCGCGCCGACGATACTGACTGGAAATGCGGTTTTTACGCATCTCGATGCTTATCCATACAAAGCGGCACACTCCCGCGCGCGCTACGCGCCGCGCGCCCGGTCCGCCTTGAAGCGCACGACGAAATCGGCAAAGCGACCGGCATCGATGGCGGCGCGCATTTCACGCATCAACTGCAGGTAATAGTGCAGATTGTGAATCGTATTCAGGCGCGCACCCAGAATTTCCCCGGCCCTGTGCAGGTGATACAGGTAGGCACGCGAGAAGTTGCGGCAGGTGTAGCAGTCGCAGCTCTCGTCCAGCGGCCGGTCTTCGTCCTTGTAGCGGGCGTTCTTGATCTTGACGTCGCCGAAACGCGTGAATAGCCAGCCGTTGCGCGCGTTGCGCGTAGGCATGACGCAATCCAGCATGTCGACGCCGTTGGCCACCGCCGCCACCAGATCTTCCGGTGTGCCGACGCCCATCAGGTAATGCGGCTTGTCGGCCGGCAGGCGCGGCCCGATGTGCTCGAGCACGCGCATCATGTCTTCCTTGGGCTCGCCCACCGACAGGCCGCCGATCGCGTAGCCGTCGAAGCCGACGTCCTGCAGGCCGGCCAACGACTCGTCGCGCAAGTGCTCGAACATGCCGCCCTGGACGATTCCAAACAACGCGTTCGGGTTCTCACCCTTGTCGAATTCGTCACGCGAGCGCTTCGCCCAGCGCAGCGACATGCGCATCGACTTGCCGGCTTCCTGCTCGGTGGCCGGGCGACCGTTGATCTCGTAGGGCGTGCATTCGTCGAACTGCATGACGATGTCGGAGTTGAGCGCCTTCTGGATCTGCATCGAGATCTCCGGCGACAGGAAGAGCTTGTCGCCATTGATCGGCGAGGCGAACTTGACGCCTTCCTCGGTAATCTTTCGCATCGCGCCCAGCGAAAACACCTGGAAACCGCCGGAATCGGTGAGGATGGGCTTGTCCCAGCCGATGAAGCGGTGCAAACCGCCAAACTTTGCCAATACGTCCAGCCCCGGACGCAGCCACAGGTGGAAGGTATTGCCAAGGATGATCTGGGCATCGATCTCCTTCAGTTCCAACGGCGACATCGCCTTGACGGAACCGTAGGTACCGACCGGCATGAAGATGGGCGTTTCGACCACGCCGTGATTCAGCGTGATGCGGCCGCGGCGTGCCTTGCCGTCGGTCTTCAATAATTCGAAATTGAGCATCAGTTTTTGTTGAGTAGCATCGCGTCACCATAGCTGAAGAAGCGATAGCGGTGCGCGATCGCGTGCGCGTAGGCGGCGCGGATGCGGTCGTAACCGGCGAAGGCCGACACCAGCATCAGCAGGGTCGATTTCGGCAGGTGGAAGTTGGTGACCAGGCGCGTGACGGTATTGAAGGTGTAGCCGGGTGTGATGAACAGGTTCGTATCGTCGCTGCCGGCACGCAGCGCGCCAGAACGCGAGGCCGACTCCAGGGCGCGCATGCTTGTGGTGCCCACGGCGACCACGTCGCGCCCGGCCCTGTGCGTTGCCTGCACCGCCTCCGCCGTTGCCTCGGGAACCGTATACCACTCGCTGTGCATCTTGTGCTCGGCCAGATTCTCGCTGCGCACCGGCTGGAACGTGCCAGCGCCGACGTGCAGCGTGACCCAGGCGAACTGCACCCCCTTGGCGCGCAGCCTTTCCAGCAGCGGCTCATCGAAATGCAGGCCGGCCGTCGGCGCGGCGACCGCGCCCGGCGCCTTTGCATAGACGGTCTGGTAACGCTGCTCGTCGACCGCATCGGCCGCATGGGCGATATAGGGTGGCAGCGGCAGGCGACCGTGGGCCTCGATCAGATCGAACACGTTCGACGGAAATGCCAGCGTAAAGAACTCGCCTGCGCGTTCGCCAACCGTCACTTCGAAGGCATCGGCCAAACGCATGCGCGAGCCCGGCTGCGGCGTCTTCGAGGCCCGCACCTGCGCCAGCACGGTGTGCTGGTCCAGCACGCGCTCGACCAGCACCTCGACCTTGCCTCCGGTTTCCTTGGCGCCGCAGAAGCGCGCCTTGAGCACGCGCGTGTCATTGAACACCAGCAGGTCACCGGGCGACAGCAGATCGACGATGTCGGCAAACACGCGATCAACCAGGCCGTCATGAGCGACATCAAGCAGACGCGAAGCGCTGCGTTCGGGCAGGGGAACCTGTGCGATCAGCTCCAGCGGCAAGTCGAAGTCGAAATCGGAAAGCGTATACATGGAAGTGTTTTCAAAATTGCACGGGGCTTGCGGCATTCCGTACAATGGCTGCGCGCGCAGCACAAACGCGCTATTTTACGCCGCCAAGTCCTTCCAGCCCTCCCTGTCTTTCCGCCGATGCCCGCTGCCTCGCGCAAGCCCGCCACTTCGCCGCCTGCCAAGACGGCGCAGACCAAGCTCGCCAAGCTCGGCCTGCGCACGGATATGGATCTGGTGCTGCACTTGCCGCTGCGCTACGAGGACGAAACAAGCCTGGTGCCGATTCGCGAAGCCGGCTTCCTGAGCGGAGGCAGCGCGCAGGTCGAGGGCGTGATCGAGTCGGCCGAGGTCCAGTACCGGCCGCGCCGGCAACTGCTCGTCACGCTCGCCGACGACAGCGGCCAGATCGTGCTGCGTTTCCTGAACTTCTACGGCAGCCAGCTCAAGCAATTGGCCCGGGGGGCGCGCCTGCGCGTGCGCGGTGAAGTGCGCAGCGGATTTTTCGGAGCGGAGATGGTGCACCCGACCTACAAGGTGGTCGAGGAAGGCGAGCCGCTGCCGCAGTCGCTCACGCCCGTCTATCCGTCCGGCGAAGGCTTGTCGCAGGCCTATCTGCGCAAGGCCATCGCCAATGCGATGACGCGGGTCGACTGGCGCGACACGCTTGCGGCCGCCGACCTCGATCATCTGCAGCTGGCGCCTTTCGAGCAGTCGGTGCGCCTGCTTCACAGCCCGCCGCCCGACGTCAGCGAACATGCGCTGGCCGAACGCAGCCACCCGGCCTGGCAACGCGTGAAGTTCGACGAACTGCTGGCCCAGCAGCTCTCGCTCAAGCGCGCACAAGCAGCCCGGCGCTCCAAGGGCGCCCCGCCACTGGAGGGCTTCGGCGATTTGTCCGAGAACCTGCGCGCGCACTTGCCGTTTCGCCTCACCCGCGCTCAGGAGCGCGTGCTGGATGAAATCCGGCGCGACCTGCGCGCCCCCTATCCGATGCAGCGCCTGCTGCAGGGCGACGTCGGCAGCGGCAAGACGGTGGTGGCTGCGCTCGCCGCCGCCCAGGCCATCGACAGCGGCTTCCAGGCGGCGCTGATGGCGCCCACCGAAATCCTGGCCGAACAGCATTTCCGCAAGATCGCCCAGTGGCTTGAGCCGCTGGGCGTGCAGGTCGCATGGTTGACCGGCAGCCTGAGGAAGAAGGAGAAGGAAGCGGCGCTGGCCCTCGCGGAATCGGGCGCGGCGCGGCTGGTGATCGGCACCCATGCGCTGATTCAAGAGGGCGTGGAGTTCGAACAGCTCGGACTGGTGATCGTCGATGAGCAGCATCGCTTCGGCGTCGGCCAGCGGCTCGCGCTGCGCAACAAGGGTTTTGACAGCGGTCACGCGCTGGTCCCGCATCAGCTGATGATGTCGGCCACTCCGATTCCGCGCACGCTGGCCATGACCTACTACGCCGATCTCGAGGTGTCGGTGATCGACGAACTGCCACCGGGACGCACACCGGTCGTCACGCGGGTCATTGACCAGAACCGGCGCGAAGAAGTGATCGCGCGCGTCCATGCCGCCGCGCTCGAAGGCCGCCAGGTGTACTGGGTCTGCCCCCTGATCGAGGAGTCCGAAGCCTTGCAGCTTCAAACCGCCACCGAGACTCACGCCACGCTCGCCGCCGCCCTGCCCGATCTCATCGTGGGCCTGGTGCACGGTCGCATGAAGCCGGCCGAGAAGCAGGCGGTGATGGACGCCTTCCAGAACGGCGCGGTCCATGTGCTGGTGGCCACGACCGTGATCGAGGTCGGGGTGGACGTGCCGAATGCGTCGCTGATGGTGATCGAGCATGCCGAACGCTTCGGCCTGTCGCAGCTGCACCAGCTGCGCGGTCGGGTGGGACGCGGGGCGGCGGAAAGCGCCTGCGTGCTGCTGTATCAGA
>JAEZHR010000115.1 GCA_023416415.1 Pseudomonadota bacterium | reverse complement strand
GTATCAATGTTGTTCCACGCCGACGAAAAAACGAGGGTGCCACCCGTGATAGAGGTCCTGGTGTATGAGATGGAACCTGAGCTGTCTCCGACGGAAAAATCTATCGTGTCGGATGCAATGAGTGTGCCGCCCGCACCGCCGCTATAGCCGGAAATCGTGTATTGCGTGGCGTCGAAGACGTCCATGACGAACGAGTTCAACCTGAATTTCTCGCTCGTGTCTGAAGATCCGAACGAAAATGTAGTAGGGGCTGAGAGAAAATCGGCATTGAATGCGAGGACATTTCCGCTGCCTTGCTGGATACCGTTGTATGCGGCGTTCATCAGGCTGATGCTGCCGCCGCCGTTTACGGTGTATGTCAAACCGTCCAAAGTATGGGGCGACGGTTGGGTTGAACCATACTCTGCGTCGTCTTCATAATTTTCGTCCGCAGGCGCCAAGGTCCCGGCAAAGGCGAGACGGGTCGGTTCCGTGATTGCGATCTGCGATTCGATCACGCCGGACTGCACCTCCAGTTCCCAATCGCCCCCGAGGGCACTGGATGCAGTCAGGTCATCCGATGCCGCCACATCCCGCCCAGTAAGATTGGCAAATTGCTGCACGAACGCGCTGCCGATATCCCCTTCCGCCAGGTCGCAGCCATACAGCAAGATGTCGCCCCCTTCTTTTAGTGCCGCCCCGAGCGCGGCAAGACTTTGCGCATGGGATTCGAGGTTGTCCGCGTTCAGGGTTAGATTTCCAAGATGTAGCTGGCCTTGAGCACCGTGGGAAATGATATGGATGGCTGAGAAATCTCCGCTGCCTTGCAACGCCGCCGCTATTTGTGCCCATCCGTCCTTGCCCGGATCAAGGATCACCACCGTTACGCCGTCTCTTGTACCTTGCGCCAGTGTTTGCCAATCTGAAGCATCCCCTGCAATGAACGCTATTTCCTTCTCTGTCTGAACAGAAGCGGGCGAGGAGGGCGTGAGAGTGTCGGGATGTTCGCTAACTGGCGTTTCTCCACTTTCTGTCGTTAAGGCTGCATCGGTCGCAGTAGCTACTGCGGCTCCGTCAAACATCAAGCGCGGCTCCAGCGCCATCATCAGCGGGGATTTCACCGGTACGGAATCGCGGAGATTTTGGGAAGAGGAGAAGGGGAGGATGCGCCTAATAAAATTTTTCATGACGAATGTCAAGGCAGAAAGTTCCAAGAATGGTAACAGAACTATTCCTACAAATAGTTGCAAATGGTTACATTACAAATGCTTGCAGGCATATTTCCGCCGCGTAAGCAAGAACACCTATCAGAATGCATCTGACGGCGTTGCACCACCGGCTGTGGTGGCGCGCTCTGTCAGAGACCGCTGAGCTCATATTGATAGGTGCGCCAGGCAGTACGCCAGACCGGGCTTTTTGATTGCATCATTCAAGTGCCAGCAACGTGCCTGCACTTCATGCAGCAGCAAGCCATGGCAGAAAGTTTTAAGAGAGGAATGTTTGCTCCCTTTTGTCGGCCAATGCTGCCAACTGGTGGTCTCTGATGGTGCTGTGCTGGATGTTGTATTGACGAGCGTGCGCGGGGGGCGCCGGCGCAAGGGCCGGCCACCTTGCAGCAGCGCGTACCATTCAAGCTCGCGTTTCAAGGCCTGGGGGAACGCTTCCGGGTGATGGCAGCTTCACCCTGAAAGTCGATGTGCAGGAGATTCCCGGCATTTTCCTGAACTGCATCCACCATATCGGCTCGGAGCAGGCCAGCCGGCCGTGGCGGCGTTCAGCTGAATCAAGTGCCGGCAATGACTTTCTCCGGCTGCGGATACCAAACCGTCTGCGGGTGCGTCCCGCGGAATCCGAGGCTCACGGGTTGGGCATCGGATGGGGTGCTGCGGACATCGCTTTGAACCCCGGCAGTGCAGCAGGTCACCATCGTTGGATGCGATCCTCAGGTGATTGCACTCCCTGGGCCAGGAAATCAAGCTGTTCGGCTTGCTGGAGTCAGAGCTGGAGGGATTGCGCGAAGTCGCGCACGAGCGCTTGCGTCAGCGTGTGGAGGCGGCTGGCTAGCCGTTGCGGGCACCGTCAGGCGGCGACGATGCGGAAATGATCAGGACCGTGATCGAGGTCTGGCGCGCGCGGTAGCCGCGCGCGCTAGCCTTATGAGGCCTATTCCATCCATAGCCGCACCGCGTCCCAGGCGCGGCCGAAGATGCCGGCTTCGCTTACCTGTTCCAGTGCGACCACCGGCATCGAGGTGATCGGCTTGCCGTCGACCATTATCTTCAGCGTGCCGACCTTGCTGTACTGCTGTACCGGCGCAATCAGCGGATCGGAACGTTCAAGCACCGGTTTCATGCGCTCGGCCGTGCCCTTGGGGACAGTGATGTAGACGTCGTCGGTGAAGCCGATCTTGACCTGGCCGCGTGAACCCTTCCATACCTTGGGCGTGGCCACCGGCTCACCCTTGGCGTACAGCCGGACGGTTTCGAAATTCTGGAAGCCCCAGTTCAGGAGTTTCTGGCTTTCCTGGGCGCGCATGGCATCCGATTCGGTGCCGAGCACGACCGAGATCAGGCGTCGTTCGCCTTCGCCGTTGGGACGCCGCGCGGTGGCGATCAGGCAGTAGCCGGCGGCGGCGGTGTAGCCGGTCTTCATGCCGTCGACCGTCGGGTCCAGCCAGAGCAGGCGGTTGCGGTTGGACTGCTTGATCTTGTTGTAGGTGTAGTCCTTGACCGAGTAGATCTTGTAGTAGTTCGGGTGATCCTTGATCAGATTCGCCGCCAGCTTTGCAAGGTCTTCGGCGGTGGAATAGGTGTCCGGGCTGGGCAGGCCGTGCGAGTTCCCGAACCGGGTGGACTTGAGG
>JAEZHR010000065.1 GCA_023416415.1 Pseudomonadota bacterium | reverse complement strand
GTAATAGGCGAGGCTCGGCAATTTGTAATGCCAGACCATCACTGCTGCGGCGATGGCCAGAATGATCCCCGCGTAAACGGCCCGTCTTCGCATCGCCTCCGCCCTCCACTGCATTCATCATGCTTGGACAGGCGCGAATACGATTTGATGCAATCGGACCGGGATCGTGGAAACGGGAAAGCGGTGGCCGGCATGCAGCGCGACCGGGAACGGCGTCAGGTCATGCCGTGAACCTCAGGCGGGCTTTACGCTCAAACCGTGGCGCGCCAGTCGTGGCGGATCTTCGAAACGCATGAAGGCTTCGCCACCGGCGGCATGCAGCATGGCATCGGCCGCTGCCCTGCCCGGCACATCCAGCGACAGATAGAAATCGCGCGCCCGCGCCAGCATCCAAAGGCTGTACGGGCGAACGATGCGGGTACCGGTCCTTCCTCCCAGCGTGAACGCATGCTTGCCAATGGCGCGCGGCAGGCTTTCGCCGGGATGCGCATCCATCCATTCACGCACCAGACGCGCGGAATCGGCCAGCACCGGCAGCTGCTCGGCAAACATGCGGCGCAGCACCGCAAGCAGCGTTTCCGGCACCACGTCGTCCGGCAAAAATTCGCCCGTCAGCGGCACCGGTTCAAGCATGCGCTCGACCCACTTCACCACGCGCGGCGCGATGCGGCGCATCAGGTCGCCGCTTGCGGGATCGCGATACTGGTGCGCATACAGCGGACCGATCAGGCCGAAGTCGCCGATTGACGGCCGGTCACCCAGCAGGAAGTCATGGCGCTCGAAATGCGCGGACAGTTCGTGCAGCAGATTTTCGTAGGAAGCTTCGATGGCCGCATGCATGTGCGACTCTGCGCCGAGCAGCACCGCCGCGTTGGCAAAGGGCTCGGCACGCTTTGCGCCGATTTCCAGTTGCTGTTCCGGGCTGGCGTGCGGCGCGCTGAGAGCACCGAATTCCCGCATTGCCCATTCGCGGTTGTGGTGCCAGCGATAGTGCATTGCGGGGATGACCAGCCATTCATCCCCATAGGTTTCCAGCAGCAAGGCGGCCAGGCGCTGGCAGGGCGTGGCCGGATAGACCGAGGGACCGCCGTGGCGTGCTTCGAGTGCGTCGATGATCGCGGCGCTGTCCTGCAGCGTGCTGTCGTCCGGCGCGACCAGCACGGGAATGACCGGAAATCCTACCCGGGGAAAGATGATCTCCTTGAACACGGCAGCATCCGCCGCGATCTCCTCGAAGGGAATGCCCTTCCAGCGCAAATAGGCGCGAACCTTGCCTGTGAAATAGCTGACCTCGGCGCCGTAGAGCTTGTAGCGTTGATCGTGCACGGCCGCTCAGCCTGCCGCACGGATCTCTTCATATCCGGGATACGAATGCTTGAGCACGGCATGGTTGAGCAGCATCTGCGCCTTGAGGCGCTCGCCCCTTGCGTCATAGACGCGGCTGCGCACCCAGTAGGATTCGGTGCGCTTGCTCTCCGACAGCGCGACGATCTCGCGCCGGATCAGATAGTCTTCGCCGACGAAGAGCGGACCTTCGATCATGCGGATCTCGAGATCGGCAAACAGGCCGATTACCGGCTGCTTCACAGGAAACCCGGCCTTCGGTGCGGTGTGTTCGACCAGCACGCTCACCATCTCCAGCGGAATGACGGCTCGCCCCCAGGGCGATGCACCTGAATCCGAATACCAGGGCGAATTCTCGGTGATGCGCGCGAGCTTGTCCTTGAGCGAGAACGGATAGAGCTTGCCCATGTTCTGCTCCGGGTCCATGCGCACCAGCTCTTCCATCGTCCCTTTCATGCCCACCTCGAGGTCGGACAGAATGACCAGCCTTTCCGGCGCACGCAGCTTCGCCATGCGCTCTTCCAGCAGCGTGACGCCAAAGTGCGGGCCGAGGCTTGCGCTGGCTTCCAGTACCGGGGTGCCGTCTGCCTTTTCGGCCCAGGCACGTGTCGTCGTCGCATTGGCTGCGGGCAGCTCGACGAACGCACGGACCGATTCGCCTTCGACCACCATGTTCTGAAAATGCGCGGAAAGGCAACCGCGCTCGAACCACGCATGGCCCCAGAGCTGAGCCAGCAAGGGCACGAACTGGCTGAAATGCGTCGGTCCTTCGATCGGACCGGCCCGAAAGCCAAGCTTTTCGGCCATCGCATCATCGTGGATGGAACCGTGGCCGGCAACTTGCTGGTCGGCCAGCATCTGGCGCGGAGTGCGCACAGGGCCACACAGGGAAATCAAAGTATCGAAGCACATCGCGGATGCCTTGTCATTCAAAGGTCGGCTCGTCCCACCACGGGAAGAACGGCGGCATGTCGCGCGAGACCTTGTCGGGGAAGACAGCGGGACGCTTTTCGAGGAACGCGGTCACGCCCTCGTGTGCGTCGGCCGACTGACCGCGCGCCTGGATCGAACGGCTGTCGATGCGGTGCGCGAACATCGGATGCGGCGCGGCGGCCATGCGCCACAGCATCTGCCGGCTTAGGGCGACCGATACCGGCGCGGTGTTGTCGACGATCTCGCGCGCCAGGGCGTAGGCTGCCGGCAGCAGCTCGTCCGGCGCATGCAGCGAGCGCACCAGGCCGCGTGCATGGGCTTCCTCGGCGCCGAATACGCGGCCGGTCACGCACCACTCCAAGGCCGTCTGCATGCCGACCAGGCGCGGCAGGAACCATGAAGACGCCGCTTCCGGCGTGATGCCGCGACGCGCGAACACGAAGCCGAAGCGCGCCTCGGTGGAGGCCATGCGGATGTCCATCGGCAGCTGCATGGTGGCACCGATGCCGACGGCCGGGCCGTTGATGGCCCCAATGACGGGCTTGAGACTCTGATAGATGCGCAGGGTATTGGTGCCGCCGCCGTCGCGATAGACATCGCCTGCCTTCAACGACGCGCGCGACAGGTCGCCGGGATTGGCCTTGCGGTCGAAGGTCGCGCCGCCGGAGGAGAGATCGGCGCCGGCACAGAAAGCCCGGCCGGCTCCGGTGACGACGACCACGCGCACATTGTCGTCGGCGTCGGTTTCATCGAACAGCGCGATCAATTCCTCGCGCATCTGCGCGTTGTAGGCGTTGAGCTTTTCCGGGCGGTTCAGCGTGATGGTCGCAATGCCGTTGTCTACGCTGTAGGCCGTGGTTGCGAGCGGCGGCAGGGCCATGGCGTCTCCGTTGTTCTTGTGTACGCGAACCGCGCCTCAGCCATCGAGCGCGGATGCCAGCCGCTTGCGGATCAGGCTCTCTGCTTCAGCGACGATGCGATCGATCAGTTCCTTCACGCTGGGCACGTCATGGATCAATCCGGCCACCATGCCGCACGACCACGCGCCCGCGTCCACCTCCCCGCTTTTCATGACGCGCGGATAGATGCCCGCCACTTCGGGCAGGATGTCCTCGAATTTCAACGCAGCGCCGAGGCTGCGTTCCTTCTCGAGCAGCCGCTCGACCGCGACGTTGTTGAGCACGCGCTCGGTATTGCGCAGCCCACGCATGACCAGGCGCGTATCCAGTTCGCTGGCAGCCACGAGCGCCTGCTTGACGTTCTCGTGCACCGGCGCTTCCTTCGTTGCGATGAAGCGGGTGCCCATGTTCATGCCATCGGCGCCCAGCGCCAGCGCGGCAACCAGCGAGCGCCCGTCAGCCATGCCGCCCGAGGCGACAAAGGGAATCGACAGTTCCTCGGCCGCGCGCGGCAGCAGGATGAAATTGGGCACGTCGTCTTCGCCCGGATGGCCGCCGCACTCGAAGCCGTCCACGCTCACCGCATCGCAGCCGATGGCCTCGGCCTTCAGCGCATGGCGCACCGAAGTGCACTTGTGGATGACCTTGACGCCAGCTTCCTTGAGCATGGGCATCCATTTCTGCGGATTGTTGCCGGCGGTCTCGACGATCTTCACGCCGCCCTCGACGATGGCCTTCACATAGCCCGGATAGTCAGGCGGCGAGACGGCAGGCAGGAAGGTCAGATTGACGCCGAAAGGCTTGTCCGTCATCTCCCGGCAGCGGCGTATCTCCTCGGCGAGCGCTTGCGGACCGGGCTGGGTCAGGGCCGTGATGATGCCCAGACCGCCGGCATTGGACACCGCTGCGGCAAGCTGCGCATAGCCTACGTGGTGCATGCCGCCCTGAATGATCGGATGGGCGATGCCTAAGAGTTCGGTGATGCGTGTCTTCATGGTTTCCTCGCTGGGCAAAGCGCGCCGAAGGCAGGAAGGACGATTTGCCCGACCAGCGAACGTTCTGCTTTGCAGAATTTAGTTTTAGTATTTATCGTCAAATACCTTGATGTCAACTTAAAACGCGCTTGCAAATTACAATACACAGAATTCATTTCCGCTGTGCAGAATGTTGATTCCCTTTATTCACTGCCTGAGCGCCGCGATCGCAGAAACCGACTGTCAGTCCAAAATAACCCTTGGTGATCCGGGAATAGCTGTGTATAGTCCGGACCTGCACTTGCATCAAGCCGTCCTCGTTGGTCTCTTTCCCGTCTTGCCCGCTCATCGAGCAATTCCTGTTTGACACCTACCAGTTACATCCCTTGGTTTCGGGTGCCAATCGGGCTTCGTGCCCATCACACATTTTTTACAGGAATTGAATATGAGTACTCTTACCGGCACCGTGAAATGGTTCAACGACTCCAAGGGCTTCAGCTTCATCACCCCGGACGACGGCGGCAAGGATCTGTTCGCTCACTTCAGCGACATCCAATCCAACGGTTTCAAGAGCCTTTCTGAGAACCAGCGCGTTTCCTTCGAACGCGGCATGGGCCAAAAGGGCGAAAAGGCGAGCAACATCCGCATCGTGTAATTCACGACGAATAGTTGCTTGCGCAACAGCATTCACCCGCCGGCATGCAGCGCGTGCCGGCCGACATCCCGATATCGACAAAACGGGTGCACTACGCAGATAGCGTGGGCGCCCGAGTGAAACCGGATGCACCTTGCAGATGGCAAGGGCGCCTGGCAAACAGACTTTGAAGAACAAGATGG
>JAEZHR010000161.1 GCA_023416415.1 Pseudomonadota bacterium | reverse complement strand
GCCTGCAAGCGCGCGCGCAGCTTGCGGCAATACGCGCCGGGGTCGGCAAGACCGTCGACATGGTCGATGCGCACGCCGTCGATCAGCCCCTCGGCGTACAGCCGGAAGATCAGCGCGTGCGTGGCTTCGAATACGTCCTCCTGTTCGACGCGTACCCCGACCAGATCGGTGATTTCGAAGAAGCGGCGCCAGTTGATGCCATCGGCGGCGCAGCGCCACCATGCCAGCCGGTAGTGCTGACGCTCCAGCAAGGCGTGCAGGGCGTCCTGGCCCTGCGTTGTCGTGTTCGCAAAATCTTCGATCGCCGCCGCGATCGCTGCCCCGCCCTCCTCGCTCGCGCCCAGTTCGCGCAAGCGGGAAAAACCGATGTCCGCATTGTGCTGGCTGACGGCATCCGGGTCGCCGCGATAGTTCTCGAAGGCGGAAATCGCGTGAGACAGCTGCTCGGACCCGGCGCTGCGAAGCACCTGCGCATAGTCGGCCGGCGCCAGCGGAAAGCGGTGATCGAAATAGGCGATGTGAAATTTGCCGCGCTGGGCATCGAATCGCAGCGCAATCTCGCCACCGCGCAAGGCGTCACCGTACGGCTTCCCGAGGAAGGGGGCCATCACCTTGCCATGCAGGGTTTCGTCGGCGGGTTGCCAGTCGATGTCGAACCAGCGTGCATAAGGACTTTTCTGCCCCCATTCCAGCACGTGCTGCCACCAGGGATTCTCGGGGCCGACGCCCATGTGATTGGGCACGATGTCGAGGATCAGCCCCAGACCGTTGGCGCGGATGGCGGCGACGAAGCGGCGCAAGCCTTCCTCGCCGCCCAGTTCCGGATTGATGCGGGTGGGGTCGACGATGTCGTAGCCATGGGTGGAACCGCTGCGGGCGGTCAGAATCGGCGAGGCATAGATGTGGCTGATCCCGAGGCGGGCGTAGTACGGCACCACGGCGGCTGCGGCGTCGAAATCAAAGGCCTTGTGCAGCTGCAGGCGGGCAGTGGCGCGCGGCAGGCTCATGCATTTCCTCCCCGCGCCTGCCTGACCAGTTTCAGCCGCGTCCGCACATCGGGCGCTTCCAGCAGCGCGTCAAGCCTGGCGGGCAGGCGTCGGCGCCAGTTGGGATGGACATCGATCGTGCCCGGCAGATTCGGCTGTTCATCCAGACCGAGCAGGTCTTCGATCGGCAGCATCGCCAGTGGCGCGGGCGTGGCGGCGGTGAAGGCAAGTGCCGGCCCCACCGGCGGATGCCCGGTGTCGGGCGCCAGTGCATGCGCTTCAACGAAACCCGCCTGCTGCAGCGCCTGCCAGAGGGCGCTGCGGTCTTCCGCGCGCTCGGCACGGGCCTCGCTCTCGCTTTGTCCGATTTCCAGCAGACCGAGCTGGCTGCGCCAGTCGAGATCGCGTTCCTTCCACCAGCCGGCGATCGTGGGCAGGTCATGCGTGGTGGTGGTGGCAATCGCCTTGGCGCTCCATTCCTTCGGAAGCAGGAAGCGGCGGCCATCGCGCTGAAACAGCAGCACGCGAATGCCGAGCAGGCCAACATCGCCCAGCACACGATCGAATCCCGCCGGTACGGTGCCCAGATCTTCGCCGATCACGATAGCGCGGTGCCGCCAGGATTCGAGCGCGATCAGGCGCAACAGGTCTTCGCACGGATAATCCAGGTAGGCTCCCTCGTCCGGTGCTGCACCGTCCGGGACCAGCCACAGGCGCGTCAGGCCGAGCACATGGTCAATGCGCACGCCGCCGGCATAGGCGAACGCTGCGCGCAGCATCTCGATGTAGGCGTGGAAGCCACGCGCCTTCATCGCATACGGTGAAAACGCGCCCAGCCCCCAGGCCTGGCCGCGCGGATTGATCCGGTCCGGCGGCGCTCCCACCGACAGGCCAGTGATGATTTCATTCTGTCGGCTCCATGCCTGGCTGCCGCCATTGTCGGCGCCAACCGCGAGATCGGTGATCAGACCGATGGCCATTCCTGCATCGCGCGCCGTACGCTGAGCCTGCGCCAGTGCCCGTGCGGCCTGCCATTGCAGGAATGCGTGAAATTCGACCTCCTCCTGGTGATCGCGTGCAAATGCGCGTACAGCCGCGCTGCCCGGATCGCGCAGTTCTTCCGGCCAGTGGCGCCAGTATCCGTCTTCGCCACGTGCAATGCGCCAGGCATGCAAGGCTTCAAAGCGGGCGTGCGACTGCAGCGCCTCGCCGTGCTGCGCGATGAACGCATCGAATTCACTGCGCTCTCCGCGTTGCAGGAAGCGCTGATACAAGGCGCGCAGCACACGCAGACGCAACGTCGCGGCCTTCTGCCATTCAACGAGATCCGCCTGTTCCAGGCGTTCGAGTGCCTGCACCGCGTCTCCGGATTCGGCCAGCACTTCGCGCAAGGCTTCCGGTCCGAGCACGGCCTCAGGGTCGACATGCAGTGCATTGAAGAACAGGCGGCTCGACGGGCCGTAGGGGGAAAACCGGTTGACATCGGAGGAGAACATGGCATGCACGGGACTTATGGCCACGGCGGATGCGCCCTCCTTCGCGGCAGCCTGCATGAATTGCGCGAGTGCCGTGTAGTCTCCGTAGCCGCCGTCGCCGGCGCGACGCAGCGAATACAGCTGCACGCTCAGTCCCCACAGCCGGGGCTGCTCCGACGATGCCAGTTGCAGCGCGTCACCCACGCCAAAGCATTGCGCTGGCGCGACCGCAATCGTGAGCTCAAGGTCGGCGACCTGCAGCAGGTGGTAACCGGTACGGCCAATCGGCGGCAAGATCATGTCTTGCCCCTCCGCTTGCGGCAAGTGCGCATCATGTACGGTTCCGTCTTCCAGGATCACGCGACAGGGTTTGCCCGCCAACGCCGCCAGGCCGGGGACATGAATCGGCATGCCGACCGTCGCCGTCACCATCGGCGGCACGCTGCGCTCGGCCTGAGCCAGCCTGTCCAAGCTCGCCTGCCATTCATCCACGCTCCCGCAGGGAAATCCGAGCGCCGTCAAAATCCGCTCCAGCGTGGGCGGCGCAACACGCATCGCCTCGCCGGTCGCACTCGTCCAGGTGTGGGACAGTCCAGCCGCACGCGCCAGTTCGAGAATGCGCATATCGTTCATTGTGAGCCCTCCAAAAGAGCCAGCAGTGCATAGCCGGGCAGATCGCCTTCTGCGAAGGACGCGACGGCACCTTCGGTCTGGAACAGCAACGTGCCGCTCGACGCGACTTCCAGCGCGACGGGATCAGGAGCGAGGTTGGCCGCCAGACGCAGCACGCTGCCATCGTTCATGCGCCAGCGCGCGAGCACCGCAGCCGGGCCGACCACGCTTGCATCCAGTGCGCGCGCGCGATCCAGGCGGGGAAACAGCCACTGCTTTCGCACCCTGATCAGATCAGCGATCAGACGCCCCCATTGCGCACTGTCTTCGCCCGCCCGCGGCATGGACTCGGCATGGGTCCGGACGGCATTGGGATCGGGAATCTGCTCGCGCCGCTGCGGGTCCGCGAAGGCTGCAAAGCGCGCAAACTCCAGCCGCCTGCCGTCTCGCACGGCCTGCGCCAGTTCGGGCGCGGCGAAGCCGGTGAAATACAGGAATGGCTGGCGTGCGCCGATTTCCTCGCCCATGAACAGCATCGGTATCTGCGGACTGAGCAGCAGCAAGGCCATGGCCGTGCGCAGCGCGCGCGGGTCGGCCAGCGTGGTCAGACGTTCACCGAAGGCGCGATTGCCGATCTGGTCGTGGTTCTGCAGGAAAGAAACGAAGGCCGTGGGCGGCAGGTGCGCGCTCGGCTCGCCGCGCGGCCTGCCGTCGGCGAACGGCGAGGGCTCGCCCTGGTAGATGAAGCCTTCCGCCAGCCCGCGCGCCAGCCTGCCGGCCGGTTCGTCCACGTAGCCGATGTAGTAACCCTCGCGCTCGCCGGTCAGGAGCACATGGAAGGCGTGGTGCAGATCATCGTTCCACTGCGCATCATAGAGACGCCCCGGATCCAGCAGATGCACAAGGTTGTCGTCGTTCTCCAGCACCAGATGCACATGGCGATTCGCGCCGACCGCGGCGCGGATGCGCTCTGCCATCTCGACCAGAAAATCCTTCTCGCTGATCGCGTGCACGGCGTCGAAGCGCAGACCGTCGAAACGAAACTCGCGCAGCCAGTAGAGCGCGTTCTCGATGAAGAAGTCGCGCACCTGGCGACGCCGGAAGTCGATCGCCTGGCCCCAGGGGGTGTGCATGTCTTCCCGAAAGAAGTCCTCCGCGTAGGCTCCCAGGTAGTTGCCGTCAGGACCGAAGTGGTTGTAGACCACGTCGAGCAGCACCATGATGCCGTGGCCGTGGGCGGCGTCAATCAGAGCCTTCAACTGCTCCGGCGTGCCGTAGGTCGCGTCGGGCGCATAGGGCAGCACGCCGTCGTAGCCCCAGTTGCGGGCTCCGGCAAAATCGGCGACCGGCATCAGTTCGATGGCGGTCACGCCAAGCGCGGCCAGTGCCGGCAGGCGCTGCCTGATGCCATTGAATCCGCCGCAAAGGCCGGGATGGAGCTCCATCAGCACGGCCTCGTGCCAGGGACGGCCGCGCCAGTCGGCATGTTTCCAGTGGTAGGCGCTCGGGTCGCACACGATGGACGCATCGTGCACATCGCCGTCCTGACGTCGCGAGGCAGGATCGGGAACCGCAAGATCGTCGCGCACCCGGTAGCGGTAGCGCGTTCCGGGGCCGCAGTCGAGCTCGGTCTCGAACCAGCCGTCGTCAAGCCGCGTCATCCGGAATGCCGGAAAGCCCTGCGCCTCCACATCGACGCGCTCGGCGTTCGGCGCCCACAGGCGAAAGCGCGTGCGCGGCTGCTCGCCGTCTTCGATCAGGTGCGCACCGAAGGATGGAAAGGCATCATTCATGCGGGATCTCCGGATGCAGGATCACGTCGTCCGCCACGAGCAGCACGGCAGCATGGGCGGCCACCTTGATCCGGTTGTCCCTGATGCGCGATGCCGCCCCATCCATCGGCGGCACGCCATGTGCCTGCGCTGCATCGATGGCGACCCGCCAGGGCATTTCCGGCGCCGGCAGCACGAACTCGCGTTCTTCGGAAAGTGCATTGAGCAGCAGGAGGGAAGCCGCGACGGCGTTCTCGTGGTGCACGTGCTCGGACGGCGCAAGGCGACGCAGCGCCAGCAGGCGCCCCTCGGAAAAGCTCCAGCGCTCAGTCGTCATCTCCGCACCGGTTTCATCGAACCAGCTGGTGTCGGGCACGCCCTGTACCGTGCGCGGCGTGCCGGTCAGGAACCAGGCGCTGCGCAGGCTGGGGCGGCGCAGGCGAATCGCGATACAGCGTCGGGTAAAGTCGAGCAGCGCACGCCCGGCTTCGGTTTCCAGCAGATCCCAGTGAATCCAGGACACCGCGTTGTCCTGGCAATAGGCGTTGTTGTTGCCCCCCTGGCTGCGCCCGAATTCATCGCCGCCCAGCAGCATGGGCGTACCGTTGGAGAACATCAGCGTCATCAGCATCGCGCGCTTGACCTTTTCGCGCGTGGCGACGATGGCGGGATCATCGCTCGGACCTTCCGCCCCCCAGTTGAAGCTGCGGTTGTCATTGCTGCCATCGCGGTTGTCTTCCTTGTTGGCCTCGTTGTGCTTGCCGTTGTAGCTGACCAGGTCCTGCAACGTAAAACCGTCGTGCGCGGTGACGAAGTTGATCGAGGCCCACGGACGCCGCCGCTGGTGATCGAACAGGTCGGCCGAACCGAGCAGGCGCCCGGCGATTTCGGGACGGGTATTGGAATCGCCCTTCCAGAACGCGCGCACGGTATCGCGGAAGCGGTCGTTCCACTCGGCCATGCCGGGCGGCTGGTTGCCGACCTGATAGCCGCCGGGCCCGACATCCCAGGGTTCCGAGATGAGCTTCACGTCCGCAAGCACCGGATCCTGCATCAGCGCATCGAAGAAACCGGCGCCCTGATCGAACCCGTGCGGTTCGCGTCCGAGCGTGGAGCCGAGGTCGAAGCGGAAGCCATCGACGTGAAACTCCTGCACCCAGTAGCGCAGCGAATCCATGACCATCTGGATGACGCGCGGATGGGAAAGGTTGAGCGTGTTGCCGCAGCCGGTATCGTTGACGAGGTGACGATAGTTGCCGGCATGCAGGCGATAGTAGCTTGCGTTGTCGAAACCGCGCCAGGACAGGGTCGGTCCCAGTTCGCTTTCCTCGCAGGTGTGGTTGTAGACCACGTCCAGAATCAACTCGATGCCGGCAGCGTGCAGCTGACGCACCGCGTAGCGGATCTCGTCGAGCGAACCGGTGGCCAGGTATCCCGATTCCGGCGCAAAAAAGGCCAGCGTGTTGTAGCCCCAGTAATTGCGCAAGCCGTTGGCCACCAGGCGCCGGTCCTGCAGGAAGGCGTGCACCGGCAGCAGCTCGACGGCGGTGATGCCGAGCCGGTGCAGATAGTCGATCACCCATGGACTGGCCAGTCCGGCGAAGGTGCCGCGTTGCATGGGCGGCACGTGTTCGTTGAGCATGGTCAGGCCGCGCACGTGGGTTTCATAGATGACGATCTTTTCCCACGGCACCTCGGGCGGGCGGTCGCCATGCCAGTTGAAGGCACTGTCGGTGACAATCGCCTTGGGCATGGCGGGCGCGCTGTCGCGCCGGTCGAAGGACAGGTCGGCACGCGAGGCGTGCACGCGATATCCGAACAGGGCATCGGTCCAGCGCACCTGACCGTGCAGCTGGCGCGCATAGGGATCGAGCAGCAGCTTGTTGGGATTGAAGCGATGCCCGGATTCCGGCTGGTAAGGCCCCCACACGCGATAGCCGTACAAGGTGCCCGGCTGCACGCCGGGCAGATAGCCGTGCCAGATTTCGTTCGTGCACTCCGGCAGCGCGTAGCGCGCGACTTCGTGCCGTCCTGCCGGGTCGAACAGGCACAGTTCGACCTTGTGCGCGTGCGCGGAGAAGACGGCGAAGTTGGTGCCGGTACCGTCGAATGTGGCGCCGAGCGGATACGGCCGGCCCGGGCGGGTCACGGTGGCTTGTACGGAGGCCCGGTTCATGTCAGCCCACGCGCTTGAGAATGAGCGTCGCCAGCGGTGGCAGGTCCAGCACCAGCGAATGCGGGTGCCCATGGCTGGGAGCTGCTTGGCTGCGCAGCGGATCGGCCGCAGCGAGCACCCCGCAGCTTCCGCTGTCCTCACGATATGCCGGAAGATCCGTATCGAGCACGGGCTGCCACAACGAACCGCCTCCCCCGGCCGGCACGCCCAGCCGGTAATGCGCACGCCGTACCGGCGTCATGTTGCATATGACCAGCAGCGGCGCATGGCCCTCGCAGCAGCGCAGGAAGGCAAACACGCTGTTGGCGCTGTCGTCGCCCACTACCCAGGCGAAGCCATTGGGCTCGTCGTCGCGCGCATGCAGGGCCGGCTCTCGCACGTACAGGCGGTTCAGATCGCGCACCAGACGCTGCACGCCGCGATGCTGCGGCACGTCCAGCAGGTTCCAGTCGGGCGTGGCGTCATGATTCCATTCCGCATGCTGGGCGATCTCGCTGCCCATGAACAGCAGCTTGCGTCCGGGATGGGTCCACATGTAGCCGAGATAGGCACGCAGGTTGGCCAGCTTCTGCGTCAGGTCGCCCGGCATCTTGTTCAGCAACGAGCCCTTGCCATGCACCACTTCATCGTGCGAGATCGGCAGCATGAAGCGCTCCGAATAGGCATAGATCATGGAGAAGCTCATGTCGTGATGGTGGTGTCTGCGGTGAATCGGATCGTTGCCCATGTAGCGCAGGGTGTCGTGCATCCAGCCCATGTTCCACTTGTAGCTGAAGCCCAGGCCACCCTGATCCAGCGGCGCGGTCACGCCGGGCCATGCGGTCGACTCTTCCGCAATCGTGATCACGCCCGGGCAGCGTTCATGCACCACGCGATTGAGTTCGCGCAGAAAAGCCACCGCTTCCAGGTTCTCGCGCCCGCCGTACACATTCGGCACCCACTCGCCTTCCTTGCGGCTGTAATCGCGATAGAGCATCGAAGCGACGGCATCGACGCGCAGGCCGTCGACATGGAAGTGCTCCAGCCATTCGAGGGCGCTGGCAATCAGAAAGCCGACCACCTCGTTGCGCCCCAGGTTGTAGATCAGCGTGTTCCAGTCCTGGTGCAAGCCCTCGCGCGGGTCCTGGTGTTCATACAGCGCGGTGCCGTCGAAACGCGCCAGACCGTGCGGGTCCGACGGAAAATGCGCCGGCACCCAGTCCAGGATGACGCCCAGACCGGCCGCGTGGCAGCGGTCGACGAAGGCGGCGAATGCCGTCGGTGTGCCGAAGCGCGCGCTGGGTGCGAACAGGCCCAGCGGCTGATACCCCCAGGAACCGCCGAACGGATGCTCCATGATCGGCAGGAATTCGATGTGGGTGAACCCGAGACCCTTCGCGTAGGGGATCAGACGGTCGGCCAGCTCGTGCCAGTTCAGGCTGCGATCCCCTTCTTCCGGCTTGCGCAGCCAGGATCCCGCATGCACTTCATACACGGAAATCGGCGCATCCGGCGCTTGCCGGCGCGCGCGCTCCGCCAGCCAGGCTGCGTCGGTCCAGGTAAAGGCATGTTCTGAAGCCACCACCGAACAGGTGCCCGGCGGCACATCGAAGAAGCGCGCGACAGGGTCGGCCTTGAGCGGCAGCACTTTGTCGTCCGGACCGACGATTTCGTACATGTAGCGCGTGCCGGCGGGCAGGCGCGGAATGAACAGCTCCCACACGCCAGCCTCGATGCGCAGGCGCATCGCGTGGCGCCGGCCGTCCCACTGGTTGAAGTCGCCGACCACGGACACTCGCCGCGCATTCGGCGCCCAGACCGCAAAGCGGGTGCCGTGAACGCCGTCGACGGTCATCGGATTGGCCCCCAGGCAGCGCGCCAGTTCGCGGTGCCGTCCCTCGGCCAGCAGATGCATGTCCAGCTCGCCCAGCAGCAGTCCGAAGCTGTACGGGTCTTCGGTGATCTGCACGGTCTCGCTGCCGTGCCGGTCCGGCCATACGATGCGCAGCATGTAGCGTGCGCCGCGCGGCAGCACCGGCCGGCTGCTGACGAACAGACCGCACTGATACAGGGGATACAGCGATTCGAGGTGGCGCGGCACACCGTTGTCGAGCAGCAGCACGTCGACGGCGCGCGCTCCTGGATGGAAAGTGCGCACGATGCTGTACTCGCCATGCGGGTGCGGCCCCAGAAAGGAAAACGGATCGCCAAGTCGCCCGTGCAGGAGGGACTCCACTTCGCGGTCGTTGATTTCCAGCGTTTCTTCTGCGTAATCGGTCATGAACGTATCCTGTTCGCAGGTCATTGCTCCGTGCCCAGCAGGCGGTCGGCGATCCTCACCATTCCGTCAACGGGCACGGCGAGCCAGTCGGGTCGATTGGCCGCTTCGTAGCAGACTTCATACGCTGCCTTTTCCAGCGCGAACAGGTCCAGCATGGCGCTCTCCGCGCTCTCGTCGATCCGGATATCCCCCCGATAGGCAGCATTGCGGTAGGCATCAAGAAAAGCCTTGTTGGCAGACGGAGCGTAGGCGTCCAGGATCTGCCTCTTGCGCGACTCCGCCGCCACGCTCAGGTCGCCCGGACCCTCGATGGTGGCGAAGGCCGTGGCGTAATCGACCGAACGCATCAGGCTCGCGATGTCACGCAAGGGGCTGTTCTTCGCGCGTCGTTGCGCCAGCGTCTTGGCGGGTTCGCCTTCGAAGTCGATGATGTACACATCGCCTTGCGCCACCAGCACCTGTCCGAGATGGAAGTCGCCATGAATGCGAATGCGCGGCGTGCCCATGCCTGCAGCAGCAAGTGCATCGATCCGGGCCAGCAGCGCCTCCCTGACCCGCAGCAGTCGTTGTGCGCTTTCGGCCGTCTCGCTATCGCTCCAGTCGGCATGGACGTGCAAGACCTCGAACGCCTCTTCCAGCTGCGTACGTGCCCCCTCCGCCCCGGCGCGCGTGTCTTCCTCGCTGGCCAGCTCCGTTGCAAAGTCCGGGTTTTCGGGCGGCGTCGACAGGACAGCGTGCATTTCACCCAGCCTGCGCCCGAGCATTTCGGCAAAGGCGGTCAGCTCGGCTTGCGGATCGGACAGTTCGGTGGCTTGCTGGGCCACGACGGCGCTTTCCGACACCGCGCTGTTCTGGAACGCGCGTGCCAGGGTGTCCAGCGTCCATTGCCAGGCATCGCCCTGATTGTCGATGTACTGCTCCAGAATGACGAGCGTATAGCGTGTACCGTCGGCATCCGTGCGCACCACCTCGCCGAGCATCGCGGGCGTGTTCCGGAAGCCGAGCTCGGTCAGGTACCGCCCCATCTCCGCTTCCGGATGGATTCCGGGCTTGACGTGACGGATCAGCTTCATCACCACCTTGTTGCCGACGATCAGCGAACTGTTGGACTGCTCTACCGCCAGCCGCCGGATCTCGGGTTCCGGCCCGATCTCAAGGGCATCGAAGCGCTCGGTTGGTATAAAGCTGACCTGACCATCGCTGCAAGGCAGACTCTGGCGGGTGCGCAGAAGATCGAGCACGACGAAGGCGAAGGTGTCGAGCGCGAAGGCATCGGTCAGGAAGCCGACGTAGCGGCCACGGCGCACACGTGCCAGCGCCAGTTGCTGCGGCAGCGCGGTCTGGATGTCTTCCTCGCGGATGTAGCCAAAGGGCAGCAGATATCGGCTCGTGCCGCGGTCGGTCACCACATCGATTTCGGCCAGCATGGTCGGCATCACATGCGGACGCACGGCAGATTGCGGCAACTCGGTGACCGCCGCAATGCGGGTCGAAAGCAGCTTCTCCTGCTTGCCGGAATACCAGCGCCTTTTTGGCAGGTAGGCCGGAAGCGCCTCGCGCTCGAGCACGTTGCGTCGCTCCGCATCCAGCAATTCGTGCGGACCGCGCCGCAGCACCAGCGTGGCGTACTCCGGCAATGGTTCCGGCGCCGGCGCGTGCCAGGCCGGCATGCGCGCCTTGGCTGCCAGCATGAACCAGTAGAAACCGTAAGGCGGCAGCGTCAGCAGGTAAGGCAGCTTACCGATCGGCGGAAATGCCGCCCCCCCCAGCATCTCCACCGGCACCCGCTCGGAATGCGAGGACAGGTCAAGCTCGACCGCCTGCGCGGACTTCGAGACATTGGCTACGCACAGGATCGTCTCGCTCGTGCCATCGTCGTGCGTGAACTCGCGCAGGTAGGCCAGCACGCGCCGGTTGGTCGGATAGAGCATGACGAACTTGCCGCGCCCGAAGGCCTTGTGCTGCCTGCGCACATCCAGCATGCGCCGCGTCCAGTTCAGCAGCGAGTACGAATCGGAGTTCTGCGCCTCGACATTCACTGCCTGATAGCCATAGGTGGGGTCCATGATCGGGGGCAGCACGAGGCTGGCCGGATTGGCGCGCGAGAAGCCGCCGTTGCGGTCCGGCGTCCACTGCATCGGCGTGCGCACGCCGTCACGGTCGCCGAGGTGGATGTTGTCGCCCATGCCGATCTCGTCTCCGTAGTAGATCACCGGCGTTCCCGGCATGGAGAGCAGAAAGCTGTTGAGCAACTCCACGCGACGGCGGTCGCGTTCCAGCAGCGGTACCAGCCGGCGCCGGATGCCGAGATTGATGCGGGCGCGCTTGTCGGAAGCGTAGTAATTCCACAGATAGTCGCGCTCGCGGTCGGTCACCATCTCCAGCGTCAGCTCGTCGTGATTGCGCAGGAAAATCGCCCATTGGCAATCGGCTGGAATGTCCGGTGTCTGGCGCAGGATGTCGGTGATCGGGAAGCGGTCTTCCTGGGCCAGCGCCATGTACATGCGTGGCATCAGCGGAAAGTGGAATGCCATGTGACATTCGTCACTGTTGCCGAAATACGGTTGCACGTCCTCCGGCCACATGTTGGCTTCGGCCAGCAGCATGCGGTTGCGGTAGCGCTGGTTCAGTTCGGCGCGCATCTGCTTGAGGATGGCGTGCGTTTCCGGCAGGTTCTCGTTGCTGGTGCCCTCCCGCTCGACCAGATAGGGCACTGCATCCAGGCGCAACCCGTCCACGCCCATCTTCAGCCAGAAGGCCATCGCATTCATGATCGCCTTGATCACCCGCGGATTGTCATAGTTCAAGTCCGGCTGTTGCGAATAGAATCGGTGCCAGAAGAAGGCATTGGCAACCGGGTCCCACGTCCAGTTCGACGTCTCGGTGTCGCAGAAAATGATGCGCGTGCCGGCATAGGCCAGATCGTTGTCCGACCAGACGTAGAAATTGCGTGCGGCCGATCCGGGACGGGCTTGGCGCGCGCGCTGGAACCAGGGATGCTGATCCGAAGTGTGATTGACGACGAGCTCGGTGATCACGCGCAGTCCGCGCTTGTGTGCCTCCACGATAAAGCGGCGCGCATCTGCCAGGGTGCCGTAGTCGGGATGCACGCCCCGATAATCGGCAATGTCGTAGCCGTCGTCGCGCCTTGGTGACGGATAGAAAGGCAGCAGCCAGATCGTGTTCACGCCCAGGTCGGCGATGTAGTCGAGCTTGGCGATCAGTCCGGCAAAGTCCCCGACGCCATCGTCGTTCGAATCGAAGTAGGATTTGACGTGCACCTGGTAGATGACGGCATCCTTGTACCAGAGCGGATCATCTTCCAGCTTGAAATGGCGCGACCTCTTGATCGCAGTCATCAGTTGCGGGGTTTCCCTTGCGCGTTCCATGTCATTCCCCTTGCCGCACGCGCCAGATCGCATACGGATTGTTGAATGGATCCAGACGCAGATGCTGATGTCTGCCATGCCAGGTCTGGCGGCTGCCGGTCAGAAGATCCACCGCTTCCAGCGTGCCGTCATCGGGCAGTCCGAAGATCCGCAACGGCAGATCGAGCATCGTCTCGTGCGCCTGATGGGGATCGAGCACGATGGCCACCAGCAGCACGTTGTCTCCCAGCCTCTGTTCCGGATTCACCGGTGGAGATGTCTTCAGAAAAAACAGCACCTGCTCGCTCGTACAGGACAGAAAGTGCACGCCCAGGTGGGACTGCAGCGCGCGGTTCTCGCGACGGATGCGATTGAGCCGGGTGATTTCCTCAACGATGTTGCCTGGCCGCCTCCAGTCCCAGGCGCGAATTTCGTACTTCTCGGAATCGAGGTATTCCTCCTTGCCCGGCACCGGCGTGGCCTCGCACAGCTCGAAGCCGCTGTACATGCCCCATAGCCCCGACAGCGTGGTCGCCAGTGCCGCTCGAATCAGAAAGCCGGGACGCCCTGACCTCTGCAGAAAGGGCGGATTGATGTCGGGCGTGTTGACGAAGAAGTGCGGCCGGAAATACTCGCGTACCTGCGTTTGCGTCAGCTCGGTCAGGTAATCGGTGAATTCCTGCTTCGTATGGCGCCAGGTGAAATAGGTATAGGACTGCGAAAAACCGAGCTTGGCCAGGCGATACATCACCTTCGGCCGCGTGAAGGCTTCGGCGAGGAAGATGACATCCGGATGGCGGCTCCTCACGTCGTGGATCATCCACTCCCAGAACGCCAGGGACTTGGTATGCGGGTTGTCGACGCGAAAGGTCCGCACGCCCTCCCTGACCCAGAACAGGACAACGTCGCGCAGCGCGCACCACAGCGCAGGCATCGCTCCTTCGCCATAGAAATCCACGTTGACGATGTCCTGGTATTTCTTCGGCGGATTCTCGGCATGGCGGATGGAGCCGTCCGGACGCCAGTCGAACCACTCCGGATGCGCTCTCAGCCAGGGGTGATCTGGAGAGCACTGAATGGCAAAGTCCAGTGCCAGCTCCAGACCGTGACGTGCGGCTTCATCGCGCAGACGCCGGAAATCTTCGATCGTGCCCAGCTGCGGATGGATGGCGTCGTGCCCCCCCTCCTCCGAACCGATGGCGTACGGGCTTCCGGGATCGTCCGGTCCGGCCGACAGTCTGTTGTTGCGGCCCTTGCGGTGGGTCTTTCCGATCGGATGTATGGGCGGGAAGTACAGCGTGTCGAAGCCCATCGCGGCGATGGCAGGCAAGCGGCGAATGACGTCGTCGAAGGTGCCATGGCGATTTGCATCGCCGCTCTGCGAGCGCGGGAAAAGTTCGTACCAGCTGGAAAAGCGCGCCGCCCGCCGCTCGGCATCGATCCTGATCACCTCGCTGCGCACAGCGAAAGGACGCGCGTCGGCCGCCCGCATCGCCTCGGCTGTCGAATCGGACAACAATGTGGCCATGCGCTCGGTGTCGCAATCGGTGGCACGGCTCTTGTCCTGCTCTGCAACCAGAAGCGTCCGCGCAACATCCTTGAGCATTTCGGCCTGCGGCAGAGCCTGCTCGGCCGCCCAGCCTGCGGTGCGCTCGACCAGCAGCCTGCCCTCTTCCAGTTCCAGCGCGACATTCAAGCCGGCGCTGGCCTTCTTTTCCAGTTCGTCACGATAGGTGGAAAAGGCATCGCGCCAGGCTTCGACGACGAACTGGTAACGCCCGAGCCGCGTCAGCGGCAGCGTGGCGCGCCAGCGGTCGTTGCCAATGGCATGCATGCGCACTTCGTTCCAGCGCTTCTGGTCGGCCGGACGCCACAGCAGCACGACGGCCAGCTTGTCGTGCCCATCCATGAACACGTCAGCCTCGACGTCGACCACGTCGCCGACATTGCGCTTGACCACGAACCGGCCGTCGTCGACCGTCGGCGTGATCGCTTCGATCGCGATGCGCGGTGCGCGCATCGCCGCTTCCAGCGCGACTGTGGTCCGCAGCGAAGGCACCACGATGGGGGGCGGGCAGCGAGCGGCAAACACCTGCAGCTCACCCGGCGCAAGCCATACCGCGCCGCCGGTGCATTCTGCCTGCTGCACGTCCGTTTGCGCTTCAATCCGGAAT
>JAEZHR010000423.1 GCA_023416415.1 Pseudomonadota bacterium | reverse complement strand
CAGCGCCAACTGGGAAGGTGCCCGCCGCGTGCTGCGCAATCCGAACATCGACACGGCGGTAATCGAAAACGGTCATCACACGATCGTTGCCGAGGGTCTCGGCTACGACCGCTGTCAGGTCGGCGTGGTCACCGGACTGGGCGAGCGCGACACCCTGCCCGAGTTCGACATCAACGATGCCGAGCGCATGATGACCGTCAGCCGCACCCAGGTCGACGTCGTGCTGCCCGAGGGCGCGGCGGTCCTGAACGCCGCCGACGCCCGGGTAGCCGATCTGGCATCGCTGTGCGACGGCGAAGTCATTTTCTACGGTCCTGCCGACCATCCGCGCATTGCGGCCCACCTCGAGGGCGGCGGCCGTGCGGTATGCCTGCGCGAAGGCCAGCTGGAGTTTGTACACGGCACGCGCGGCGTCGCGATTCCCGTGGCGTCTGCCGTGCGGACCCGGCCGGATGCCTTGCTGGCTGCCGCCGGCGCCGCCTGGGCCTGCGGCGTGGAGCCGGACGCCATTGCCGCCGCCCTGAGCAGCTTCGACGCAACGATCGCCCCGACCGTCCGCCTCCCCGACCTGGTCCAGGCCTGGTCGGCTCAACGCACCATTCCATCGAGGAAGACAGTACATGGAAATCACGCAGATCCGGTCCTTGCGCGGCCCCAATCGCTGGAGCTCGCGCACGCTTGTGGAAGCGACGCTGCACTGTCCCGAATCTGAGCAATCCGTCCCCGCTGAGCCGGGCGTGCGCGCGCGCCTGGCAGCCCTGTTCCCGAACCTCGCCCTGCCGGCCGAGGCAGCGCTTTCGCTGCCCGGGCTGCTGGAGCGACTCACCCTGAGCCTGCAGCAGCAAGCCGGCTGCAGCGTCGAATTCGGCCGCACGATCGCCACCGCCACCCGGGGCGTATTCCAGGTGGCGGTCGAGTACAGCGAAGAAGATGTGGGCCGGCTCGCGCTGGCGCTGGCGCATGAATGCTGCACGTCCTTGCTGACCCAAGCTGCGTTCGACCTTGAAGCCGCCATCGCGCGTCTGCGCGAACTGGACGAGGACATCCGCCTCGGCCCCAGTACCGGCGCCATCGTCGCAGCCGCCGTTGCGCGCGACATTCCGTTCCGGCGCCTGACCGATGGCAGCCTGGTCCAGTTCGGCTGGGGCAGCCGCCAGCGCCGCATTCAGGCGGCGGAAAGCGACAGCACCGACGCCATCGCCGAAACCATTGCGCAGGACAAGGACCTGACCAAAATGCTGCTGCGCGACGCAGGTGTGCCAGTGCCCGAAGGCCGTCCCGCGACGAGCGCGGACGAAGCCTGGGAAACCGCACAGGCGCTGGGTGGCCGGGTCGTGGTCAAACCGCGCGACGGCAATCAGGGCAAGGGCGTGGCGGTCAATCTTTCCACCCGCGAGGAAGTATTGGCGGCATGGGAGACGGCGCGCGCGATCAGCGATGAAGTGATCGTGGAGCGCTACCTGCCAGGCGAGGATTTTCGCCTGCTGGTGGTCGGCGACCGGCTGGTTGCTGCCGCCCATCGCGAGCCGCCTCGGGTGACCGGCGATGGCGTACGCACGATCCGCGAGCTGATCGAGGACGTCAATCGCGATCCGTGCCGCAGCGACGGCCATGCCACCTCGCTGACCCGCATTCGCCTCGACGACATTGCCCGCTCGGTGCTGGCCGCGCAGGGCTTCACGCCTGACAGCATTCCCGCAGCTGGCACACGCGTCACCCTGCGCCACAATGCCAATCTCAGTACCGGCGGCAGCGCCAACGACGTCACCGACGAAGTGCATCCCGAAGTTGCGGCGCGCGCAGTGGAAGCGGCACAGGCCGTGGGTCTGGACATCTGCGGCGTGGACGTGGTGTGCGAATCGGTACGCTACCCGCTGGAACGGCAAGGCGGCGGCATCGTGGAAGTCAACGCCGCACCCGGCCTACGCATGCACCTGCAGCCGTCCTCCGGCAAGGGACGTGCAGTCGGAGAAGCCATCATCGATGCGATGTTCGCCCCCGGTGAAAACGGCCGCATCCCGGTCGTGGCCGTCACCGGCACCAACGGCAAGACCACGACCGTCAAGCTGATTGCCCATATCCTGGCACAGACCGGACGGCGCGTCGGCATGACCGGCACCGACGGCGTCTTCGTCGCCGGCCAGCAGATCGACAGCGGCGACTGCAGCGGTCCGCGCAGTGCGCGCAGCGTGCTCATGCATCCGGACGCCGACGCGGCCGTACTGGAAACCGCGCGCGGCGGATTGCTGCGCGAAGGTCTGGCGTTCGATCGCTGCGACGTTGCCGTCGTCACCAATATCGGCGCGGGCGACCACCTCGGCATGAACCACATCGAAACCGTCGAGCAGCTGGCAGCCGTCAAGCAGGTCATCGTGCAGCACGTGGCACTGCATGGAACGGCGGTGCTGAACGCGGCCGATCCGCTCACTGCAGGCATGGCATCCGTCTGCCCGGGCAGAGTGTGTTTCTTTGCAAGCGATGGAACGCACCCGGTGCTGGCGGCGCACCGCGAAGCCGGCGGACGCGTCGTATTCCGCGACAGCGACATGATCGTTGCCGCCGAAGGTTCGAGCATGCAAGCCCTGCCGCTGGCGGAAATACCGCTGACGGCCGGCGGGCTGATCGCCTTCCAGATCGAAAACGTGATGGCCGCCATGGGCGCGGCCTGGGCCCTTGGCATCGAATGGAGCGTCATCCGCAGCGCTTTGTGCAGCTTCGTATCCGACACGCGCAGCGCGCCCGGCCGCTTCAATCGCTTCAGCTACCGTGGGGCCACCATCATCGCCGACTACGGCCACAACATCGACGCCATGCAGGCGCTGGTACAGGCGGTATCCGTCCTGCCCGCGCGCACGCGCACGGTGGTCATCAGCGGCGCCGGCGATCGGCGCGACGACGATCTGCGCGGCCAGACGCGCATCCTTGGCGACGTGTTCGACCAGGTCATCCTGTACGAAGACCAGTGCCAGCGTGGACGGACGGACGGCGAAGTCATCGGTCTGCTGCGCGAAGGTCTCGCGAACGCCGGACGCACGCGCGAGATCCGCGAGATTCGCGGTGAAATGGCGGCGATCGACTGCGCTCTGGCCGGATTGAACCCGGGTGATCTGTGCCTGATTCTCGTCGATCAGGTGGAAGAGGCGCTGGCCTGGATTGCCGAGCGCACGAAGGAGGCGGCCTGATGTCCGCTGCACTTCCCACGGTCGCCGAGGCTTGGCGCGCGAGCCTGGAGGCGCAGCTGCGGGACGGCGAGTCCGTGCTCGCCTGCCTCGAAACCGATCTCGACGAGCAGCTGCATTTCGGTGCCGGCCTGCTGGTGCTGACCAGCCAGCGCCTGCTTGCCCAGCCCCCGGGCGACACGCGCTGGTCGGCCTGGCCGCTGCGCGCGGGCCTGTCTCTGCTGCAACACGACCATGCGGGGGTGGGCACGCTAGAACTGCATGACGCCAAGAAGCGCACCGCGTGCTGGCGCTACACGCTGGGGCGCGCCCCGCAAGCCCGGCGTCTGCTGGCACGTTTCCGGGAGCAGCTCGACGCCGTGCTGCACGGCAAGCCTGCCCACACCCAAACATCGACAACCTGCGCCCGCTGCCAGTCCACGCTGGAGCCCTGCGTTGAAGACTGTCCGACCTGCGCCCGGGAAACGCCGGCCCCGCCCTCGCCGCGCCTGCTGTTGCGCCTGTGGCGCTTTGCCCGCCCCTACAAGTTCCAGCTGGCACTGGGCATGCTGCTGACGCTGGCATCGACCGCCGCCACCCTGGTGCCTCCCTACATGACGATGCCCTTGATGGACAACGTGCTCATTCCCTACCAGAACGGCAAGCCGATCGATGTCGACCTGGTCACGCTGTATCTGGGCGGACTGTTTGGCGCGGCGCTGCTGGCATGGATACTGGGGTGGGCCAAGACCTACCTGCTGGCGGTGGTGAGCGAACGCATCGGCAGCGATCTGCGGACCACGACCTTCGAACACCTGATGACGCTGTCGCTGGAATATTTCGGCGGCAAGCGTACCGGCGACCTGATGGCGCGCATCAGCTCCGAGACCGACCGCATCTGCCTGTTCCTGTCGCTGCACCTGCTCGACTTCGTCACCGATCTGCTGATGATCGTGATGACGGCGGCCATTCTGGTCAGCATCGATCCCTGGCTGGCGCTGGTGACCCTGCTGCCGCTGCCATTCATCGCGTGGATGATCCATGGTGTGCGCGACCGCCTGCGGCGCGGCTTCGAGAAGACCGGGCGCGTATGGGCCGAAGTGACCAACGTGCTGGCCGACACCATCCCCGGCATCCGCGTGGTCAAGGCCTTCGCCCAGGAGTCACGCGAGAACGGCCGCTTCAAGGAAGCCAACCGCAAGAACTATGTCATCAACGACCGCGTCAACCGCGTCTGGTCGCTGTTCTCGCCCACCGTCACGCTGCTGACCGAGTTCGGCCTGCTGGTCGTCTGGGGTTTCGGCATCTGGCAGGTCGCGCAGGGTCACATCACGGTGGGCGTGCTGTCGGCCTTCCTGGCCTACATCAGCCGCTTCTACATGCGCCTGGACTCGATGAGCCGCATCGTTTCCGTCACGCAGAAGGCAGCCGCCGGGGCCAAGCGCATCTTCGACATCCTCGACCATGTCTCCAGCGTGCCCGAACCTCTGAAACCGGTGAGCGCCGACAACATCCGCGGCCGCATCGAGCTGCGCAATGTCGGTTTCCGCTACGGCAATCGCTCGGTCCTGCAGGGTGTCGATCTGGACATCGCGCCCGGCGAAATGATCGGCCTGGTCGGACACAGCGGTTCCGGCAAGAGCACGCTGGTCAACCTGATCTGCCGCTTCTACGACGTGGCTGAAGGTGCGATCAAGGTCGATGGCGTGGACATCCGCTCCTATCCGGTGGCCGGCTACCGGCGTCATCTCGGCCTGGTGCTGCAGGAGCCGTTCCTGTTCTTCGGCACCATTGCGGAGAACATCGCCTACGGCAAGCCGGACGCCACGCTCGCGGAGATCGTCGCGGCGGCACGGGCCGCCCATGCGCACGAGTTCATCCTGCGCCTGCCGCACGGCTATGACTCGCTGGTGGGCGAACGCGGCCAGATGCTCTCCGGCGGCGAACGCCAGCGCATCTCGATCGCCCGCGCGCTGCTGATCGATCCGCAGATCCTGATCCTCGACGAGGCGACCTCCTCCGTGGATACCACCACGGAAAGCGAAATCCAGAAGGCGCTGGACAATCTCGTGCGCGGACGCACGACCATTGCCATCGCCCACCGCCTGTCCACCTTGCGCAAGGCCGACCGGCTGGTGGTAATGGATCGCGGTCGCATCGTCGAAACCGGCGGTCACGACGAATTGCTGGCCCGCCATGGCCTGTACCGCGAGCTGCATGACGCACAGGTGCGCATGGCGGAAGCCGGCCTGCAGGAGACGGTCGGGGAAGCGAAGGAGCGCGTTGCATGATGCCGTTCGAACTCACCCGCAATCCGGCCGGACGGCTGGTGCTGCGCCGCGCCGGCGAAATGATTGCCTGCGAAGGCGTGGTACCCGTGCGCGCCTTTCCGATTGCTTCGCCCGACGCGGGCATCGCGCTGGTCGGGCCGGACGGACGGGAACTGCTGTGGATTGAGTCGCTGGCCGAGCTGCCCGCGCCAGTGCGCAGCCTGATTGCCGAAGAGCTGGCCAGCCGCGACTTCCTGCCCGAAATCCGACGCCTGCGGGCGGTCTCGGCCTGGGCCACGCCCTGTACCTGGGAAGTGGAGACAGATCGCGGCGCCACGCAATTCGTGCTCAAGGCCGAGGAAGACATTCGCCGAGTGGGCGCATCGACCCTGCTGATCGCCGACAGCCATGGTGTCCAGTATCTGGTACGCGACATCCTGCGCCTGGACCGCAACAGCCGCAACCTGCTCGACCGCTTCCTGTGAAGTCCGGCTATCCGCGGCGGCCCCATTGCAGCGCCCCACGCGCCGCCAGTGACCGGAACCGGTGCCGTTGATGTGCGGAACCCGGGAGCATTTCGGGGTCAGGTTCCGCTACAGCTCGTAGCTGTCGCGCTCTCCGCTCATCACCTGCTCGACCAGCTTGCGTGTCAGGGTCGGCGACAGCAGTTCGATGAAGTTGTAGACATAGCCGCGCAGGTAGGCGCCTTGCTTCAGTGCGACGCGCGACACATTGGTGCCGAACAGGTGCCCGACCGGAAGCGCCCGCAGTCCCTTGTCGCGTTCGGCATCAAAGGCCATGCCGGCGATGATGCCCACCCCCATGCCGAGTTCGACATAGGTCTTGATCACGTCCGCATCGATGGCTTCGAGCAGGACGTCGGGTTTGAGATGGCGAATCGAAAACGCGTGATCGATCTTGGCGCGCCCGGAGAACGCGGTGTCGTAGGTAATGATCGGGTAATGCGCGATTTCCTCCAGCGTCAGCGGCGAGGCCTTGAGCAGCGGATGCTCGGGCGGAACCACGGCCACATGCTCCCATTGGTAAAAGGGCAGCGAGATCAGGCCGGAAATGTCCGCAATCGCTTCGGTGGCGATTGCCAGGTCGGCCTGGTCGCGCAGCACCATCTCGGCGATCTGTCGCGGATTGCCTTGCAACAGTGACAGCCGCACCTTCGGAAATTTCTGCGTAAAGGCGTGCACCACCTTGGGAAGCGCGTAGCGTGCCTGGGTATGGGTAGTGGCGATGGTGAAGCTGCCAGTATCCTGGGCCGCAAATTCCTTGCCGATGCGCTTGAGGGACTCGATTTCCTGCATGATCAGCTCGACCGAGCGCAAAACTGCCTGCCCCGGCTCGGTCAGGCCGCGAATGCGCTTGCCATGGCGCGTGAAGATGTCCACCCCAAGCTCTTCCTCCAGCTCGATGATGGCCTTGGAAACGCCCGGCTGTGACGTGTACAGCGCTTTCGCGGCTTCGGTCAGATTGAAGTTCTGCCGCACCGCCTCCCGAACGAAGCGCAGTTGATGAAGATTCATGACTCGCCTTGCCAATCTGCATATGCCTCTCAGGCATATAAGCAAATGAATACTAAGTAGTTTGGAATAAGTGCCCAGTTTATTACGATCGCGCTACTTTGCGTGAGGCGAGATGGACTTCCATTACATACTTTCCGGCTTCGGTGTCGGCATGCTGGTCGGCCTGACCGGCGTGGGCGGCGGTTCACTGATGACGCCGCTGCTGACCCTGCTGTTCGGCGTCGCTCCGAGCGTGGCGGTCGGCACCGATCTGGCCTTCGCCGCCGCGACCAAGACCGCGGGTACGGTCGCCCATCGCTACCGCAAGACCGTGCATTGGGACATCGTCGGCCGCCTGTGCCTGGGCGCCCTGCCCGCTGCGCTGCTGGCCACGCTCGCCCTGAAGTACTTCGGTGCGCTCGATGCGCACATCAACCAGATCATCCGCCACGCAATCGCCGGCTCGGTGTTGCTGACCGTCGTCGCCCTGCTGTTCCGCTCGCGCATGCAGGCCTGGATACTGGCGCATCCGGAAAAGCAGCTGAAGGACAGGCGGCTCACCGCCGTCACCATCACGGTGGGTGCGGTTCTCGGCGTGCTGGTCACGATTTCCTCGATCGGCGCCGGCGCCATCGGCGCGACCATTCTTGTCCTGCTATATCCGCGCCTGTCGCCGGCCGAGATTGCCGGTACCGATATTGCCTACGCCGTCCCGCTGACCGCCATCGCCGCGCTCGGCCACTGGTGGCTGGGCTCCATTCACTGGCCACTGCTGGGTGCGCTGCTGATCGGCTCGATCCCGGGCATCACGCTCGGCTCTCTGCTCGCGCGCTCCGTGCCTGAGAAGTTACTGCGCGGCCTGCTCGCCACCACCCTGACCGCCGTGGCCGCCAAACTGGTTTTTTAAGGAAAGCTGATGTATCGCTACGATCAATACGACCATCTCATCGTCCAGGAACGCATCGCGCAGTTCCGCGACCAGGTTCGCCGACGCATCGCCAACGAACTGACTGACGAGGACTTCCTCATCCTGCGCCTGCAGAACGGGCTGTACATGCAGCGTCACGCCTACATGTACCGGATCGCGATCCCGTACGGCCTGCTCTCGTCCACGCAAATGCGCAAGCTGGCTTACATCGCACGCGAATACGACCGCGGCTACG
>JAEZHR010000415.1 GCA_023416415.1 Pseudomonadota bacterium | reverse complement strand
GGTCGAGGTCGACGCGGCGGAACACGATCCCGGTATCAGAAGGAGCCGGACGCAGGGTCAGCTCGACCTTGGTGCCGGAATGCAGGCCGACGCCGACGGCGCGGATGACTTGTTTGACGGTGCGTTGCTTGAGCATTTGCCGAGTATAGCAACTTGCCGCAAAGCCAGTTGCCGGGAAAACGCAGCGATGAAAGGACGACATCAGCTTGCCGGGCGGGGTTCCACGGGCGCCACTGACCATGAACAGGTCGCGGCACAGCGTGCCGCTCGTCCCTGTGCTGTCTCGCCTGCGTCCAGTTTGCGCCCGCCACGCATTGGCCTGTGGAGTCGCAATTCCACAGGGGCGATGCAAACTCTCAGGCTAGCTGCTTGAGCATGGCCTCCGCGCTCGACACCTCGAACTTGCCGGGACCCTCGATATTGAGTGACTTCACCACGCCATCCTCGACCAGCATCGAATAGCGCTGCGAGCGCACGCCCATGCCGCGCGAAGTCAGGTCGAATTCCAGGCCCGCCGACTTCGTGAATTCCGCGCTGCCATCAGCCATCATGCGCACCACGCCGGTGGCATTCTGCTGTCGGCCCCAGGCGCCCATGACGAATGCGTCATTGACCGAGATACACCAGATTTCGTCGATTCCCTTTGCCTTGAGCTCCTGTGCATGCTCGACGTAACCGGGCACGTGTTGCGCGGAACAGGTCGGCGTAAAGGCACCGGGCAAGCCGAAAATGGCAATCTTCTTGCCCTTGGTCAGCTCGCTGACCTTGAAGGCATTGGGACCGAGGCTGCAGCCCTCGGTCTCGACTTCGATGAATTCTTGCAGAGTGGCTTCGGGCAGGCGGTCGCCGACTTTGATCGTCATGATGATCCTCGTTATGGGGTGGCAAGCAAAAAAAACGCCGCGCCGGGGACGCACCCTGGTGCGGCGCTCAGAAGCAGTATGCCAACTTATCGCACCTCTTGCTTCAGTCGGCCTGCTTGCGCAGGAAGGCCGGAATGTCGTAGGTTTCCATGCCGTTCTTCTCCAGCGCCCGCACCGTTTCCGACGCAGATTCGCGCCGCCATACCGCTGGCGCCTTCAAGCCACCGAAACTCGCACCCTGAGCCATGCCATGCCCGGCATCGGCCATGATCGGCTCATTATGCGTGCCGGTACGCAGCACCGGAGTCTGCACCAGTTGCACGTTCTTGCGGCCGCGCCCCAGGCCGGTGGCAACGACGGTGACGCGGATTTCGTCACCCATCGCATCATCGTAGGCAATGCCTTGTGCGATCGATGCGTCCGGCGCAGCAAACGCACGCACGGTCGCCATGACTTCCTTGATTTCCTTGCCCTTGAGGCTGCGGCTGGCAGTGACGTTGACCAGCACGCCGCGTGCGCCGGACAGGTCAATGCCATCCAGCAGCGGCGAGGCGACCGCCTGCTCGGCTGCAATGCGCGCGCGGTCGACGCCGGACGCGGTCGCCGTGCCCATCATCGCCTTGCCCTGCTCGCCCATGATGGTCTTGACGTCATTGAAGTCGACGTTGATATGGCCCGGCACGTTGATGATTTCGGCAATGCCGGCTACGGCATTGTTGAGCACGTCGTCGGCATGCTGCATCCACTCGATCATGCTGTCGTCTTCATAGATCTCTTCGAGCTTCTCGTTGAGGATGACGATCAGCGAATCGACGTGCTGCGAAAGCGCCTCCAGGCCCTGCTCGGCGATCTCCATGCATTTGGCACCCTCATAGGAGAAGGGCTTGGATACCACGGCCACGGTCAGCGCGCCGAGTTCCTTGGCCACTTCCGCCACGATTGGAGCCGCGCCCGTGCCGGTGCCGCCTCCCATGCCTGCGGCGATGAACACCATATGCGCGCCGCGCAACGCATCTTCGATGCGGGCGCGCGATTCTTCTGCCAGCTGGCGGCCGACATCCGGCTTCATCCCGGCGCCGAGACCCGTCTCGCCGATCTGGATGATGTTGTGCGCCTTCGACTGCGCCAGCGCCTGTGCGTCAGTGTTCGCGGCGATGAACTCCACGCCGGACACGCCCTTGTTGATCATGTGCTGCACAGCATTGCCGCCTGCACCTCCAACGCCGACGACCTTGATCACGGTACCGAGATTTGCGTTATCTATCATGTCGATTTCCATGGTGACTCCCTTATCAAAGATGCAGTTGTCAGTCGATAGTCCCTGCACTTGCTGCGGGTGCGGCGACTAGCCACTGCAAACTGCTGTTATTTCCCAAAACCCAAAAACCCAAAACCCCTTGAAACCTGCTTGCTGAAACCTGCTGCCTTGCTCGTACTGCCTGCATTCGCTTGCCTGGACAGTGCTTCTCAGAACGTCCCGAAAAACCACTCCTTCATGCGCTGCCACACCGCGCGCACCGAACCGTCCTGGCGGGTGACAAGATGCCCGCGCAGGTACTGCTTCTTCGCCTCCATCAACAGGCCCAACGCGGTCGAGTAGCGCGGACTGCGCACCACGTCGGCCAACTGACCGTTGTAGTCAGGCAGGCCGAGGCGTGCCGGCTTGAGGAAAATATCCTCGGCCAGCTCAACCATGCCAGGCATGATCGAAGTGCCCCCCGTGAGCACGATGCCCGAGGACAGCACCTCCTCGTATCCGGACTCGCGCACCACCTGATGCACCAGGGCGAACAGCTCTTCCACGCGCGGCTCGATCACTGCGGCCAGCGCCTGGCGTGAAAGCTGTCTCGGCCCGCGGTCGCCCAGGCCCGGCACTTCCAGTGCCTCGCCCGGATCTGCCAGCACTTGCTTGGCCACGCCGAAACGCAGCTTGATCTCCTCTGCTTCGGCCGTCGGCGTGCGCAACGCCATGGCGATGTCGTTGGTGATCTGGTCGCCGGCGATCGGAATCACCGCGGTATGCCGGATCGCGCCTTCGGTAAAGATCGCAACATCCGTGGTGCCGCCACCGATGTCGACCAGTACCACCCCGAGTTCCTTCTCGTCGGCGGTCAGCACGGCGTCGGCCGAGGCCATCGGCTGCAGAATCAGATCCGACACTTCCAGGCCGCAGCGGCGCACGCATTTGACAATGTTCTGCACCGCCGATACCGCGCCGGTGACGATGTGCACCTTCACTTCCAGGCGGATGCCGCTCATGCCGATCGGCTCGCGCACATCCTCCTGGTTGTCGACGATGAACTCCTGCGGCACCGTGTGCAGCAACTGCTGATCCGTCGGGATGTTGACTGCCTTGGCAGTCTCGATCACGCGCGCCACGTCGGCCGGCGTGACTTCCTTGTCCTTGATCGCCACCATTCCGCTCGAGTTGAAGCTGCGGATATGGCTCCCGGCAATTCCGGTGTACACGTTGCGGATCTTGCAGTCCGCCATCAGCTCGGCCTCTTCAAGTGCGCGCTGGATTGACTCCACCGTCGCCTCGATGTTGACCACAACCCCCTTCTTCAGGCCCCTGGACTCGTGCTGGCCGAGGCCGATGACTTCGTGCCTTCCGTTCGGCAACACCTCCGCCACCACCGCCACCACCTTCGAGGTGCCGATGTCGAGACCGACAATCAGATTCTTAGCGTCTTTTGTCATGATGATCCGCTTACTGTTTTTTTCGTCCGTCGGTCGCGAGCGTCAGTCCTTGAGCCTTCAAGGCCAATCCGTTCGGATACCGCATGTCCACACTTTCAATCCTGTCCGCCAGCCGCGCCACCAGCTGCGGGTAAATGCCCGCCAACCTTTGCACGCGCTCCCGCACCGTCCCCGCTTCGTGTTCGCGTCCCAGCGCGACCGTCACGCCGTTGGTCAGCGTCGCCGTCCACGCATAGCGTTCCGACAAAGCCACCGACTGCGGCGCAAGCCCGGCCGGTTGCAACCATTCCTGCAGCTCGCGGTAACGCGCCACGACACTCGCCGCACTGCCGGCGGGGCCGCGAAACACCGGCAACGGCCCATCCTCTTCGGCCTCCGCAAGGTTGGCCGTAAACACTTCCCCATGCACCGACAGCAGCTTGCCGTCCTCGCCCCAGGCGCCAAGCGCGCGATGTTCCTCGATCGTCACGATCAGCCGGTTCGGCCACTCGCGACGCACTGCCGCACGTCGTACCCACGGCACGCTCTCGAACGCCTCGCGCACGGCCTCGAGATCGGCGGTGAAAAAATTCCCCTTCAATCTCGGCAATGCGGTGGCACGAATCGTCGATGCATTCACATGACGCAAGGGCATTTCCTGCGTTCCCTCGACCCGTATCGCCGTGAGCGTGAACATCGAACGCTGGGCAAGCCACCACAGGCCCGCGCCGAGCAAGGCCAGCGCCAGCACTCCAAGCAGGAGACCGGTGACGGCATTGAGTGCGCGGACGTCGTTCCACATCGTTATTGCTTCTGCCAGGCGCTGTCCGCCTTCAGTTCCAGTCCGGCCGTGCGCAGGATCTCCACGCACAGGTCTTCATAGCTGATGCCTGCGGCCTTGGCCGCCATCGGCACCAGCGAGTGCCCGGTCATGCCGGGCGATGTATTGATCTCCAGCAGGAAGGGCTCGTTGTCCGACGCGCGCAGCATGAAATCCACGCGTCCCCAGCCGGCGCAGCCGATCGCGTTGAAGGCGCGCACGGCCAGAGACTGGATGCGCTGCGTCAGTTCTTCGTCCAGCGACGCCGGACACAAGTACTGGGTTTCATCGCTGAAGTACTTGTG
>JAEZHR010000142.1 GCA_023416415.1 Pseudomonadota bacterium | reverse complement strand
GGCGGGCACAGCGGGGCGTGGTGCCACGGGAGGCCGTGGGCTGAGGGCGGCATGCTGCGGCAGGAAAGGGGGCGGCAGATGGGGTGGAGGAGACGGTGCCATGGCAGGGGGCGCTGAAAGTGTGTGGGAATCGAAAGTGCCCGTCTGTGGTCGCGCAGCGAGCGGGGGTTCCAGGCGGGTATCGGCAAAGGGTGTTCGGGGGGACTGGGTACAGCGTCGGCTGTCCGGCATGCATGCGCGACTGACGGCGATGTGAGCAGGATCGGCGCCAAGGCCGGCATCGGAGCCTTCACCGAACTGTGCTGGATCACGGTGCAGACGGCGCCGCGCCATTCGCAGCTCCAAGTGTTTCAGAAGGAATGGAAGCGCAGCGCCTCCTGCCTTGTGCGGCCTGCCGGCGAACTTGTCCGCACTCTTGAATACTCATCGGAGATATTTCCTCATTCCGGCTTCATGCACCCCTTGCCCAGCATCGGTCAGCCTACCGAGCCGCCATCGAGCGCTTCGCCATTTCCCAGTGCTCCGCCGCCGCAAGTTGCAGATGAGCCTACCCCCGCTCCGGGGAACACTTCGCACCAAGCAGGCTCATCACCGGACAGAAGCAGGGCGGCGTCATTGGAAAGGGGGCGCTTTGCAGCCCGCAGCGGCCTGCAGCGTTTCATGCAGGAGGCTGCCACTCCGGAAAGTGCGTCATTGCGCTCCCTGGAAACCTGGGCGGAACTGGCTCTGACAGCCATTGGACGTGAGCGTTGCGAAGCCGTTTTCAGTCAGTGTTTCGTGAAAGACGACGGCAGTCTGTACAGCACATCTCTGGATTTAAAGACCTTGTTCGACGACGTCTACAACCTGTACGCGGACCAGGCCTCCAGCGAGCAGAAACTGGCGCCGGACCAGCAAGACCAGTTGATCAGGGAGCTGGCGGCGCTTTCTGAAGACGGGGAATTCCGGATCACGGCCCAGGGATTGACTCCGGATGATCCGCAACACGGAATGCCCCCTCTCGAAGCATTGGAACATGACGGGAACGAAGCAAAAAACTGTCACTTTCTGATACGGAGCGATTGGAGCGATGAGGATTGCAGAAAAGTGAATGGAATCTGCGCGAGATTGAGCCTGTGCGTGAAGCCGGCAGACGTGGCTGCGGCAACAAGGAAGATTGCGCCGTTGTTGCACGAGTTCGCCGACATTCTTTTCGAGGTCAAGGTCATGGCGCCTTCCGAGCAGGGGGTGCGCACCGATGGCGTGGTCTTGTATTTGGCCCAGGCAAATCGTGAACGTGCCGAAAGGCTGTGTGAACGGATGCGGGAAGAACTGACCGGACTGACGCCGGTATCACACCGGCCCTTCGGAATGGAATTGTTGTCCGGCATTGCTTACGCCGAGTTCAGCGAGCATGCCTTTTCCTTGAGCTATGGCGAGGATCGCGCCTGGATCGTCGTCGAGGCGCTGCAGCTCCATGTGGTTCACGGCCTTGAACTGAAAGATGCATTGCGCATCGTGCTGCTCGATTGCGGCTATCTGCCCGGGAACCCGGCTTTGATCGCATAGCGTTTTCGCGCAGTCCTTCGCCGCCTGAGCACATTCACTCGCCGCTGCGCACCCTGTCGCGAAATGACAGCCAGCTCGTCACTCCAAGCAGCGCCAGCACGCCGGCCGTCAGCGCAAAGGTCTTGGCAAAGCCCACTGCCTGAATCAGCGGCTGGCTGATCAGCGGCGAAATAAACTGCCCGAGATAGACGCTTGTGGTGATCGCGCCAGCGGCGAGGCCGCGCCGGTGTGGCGGGGAGACATCCAGTGCGATGGTGATGAAGGTCGGCATCACGAGGCCGGTGGAGATGCCTATCAGCACGGCCGCCGGCAGGGCCAGCGCGAAGCCGTGCGCGGTGGCCAGCAGGCCGTAGCCGGCCGCCATGCAGGCGAAGCCCAGCGCCGGCGTGAGCGCACGTCCGAACCGGCCACGCACGCGGGCATAGGTCAGCGACACGGCGCCGCCGGCCAGCGGGACGGTGGCCAGCAGGATGGCGGTGGCCGTGGGTTCGGGGTGACCGATGGTGCGCAGAAAGTAGGGGGCCTGGGTCGGCAGCAGGTAGAAGGTCACGAAGCTCAGCCCGGCCAGCGCGACCGCGGCGGCGAGCTTGAGCGGCCAGCTGCTTTCTCCTCCCGCACCCTCGGCATGCATGCCGTGCGCATGGCGCGCCGGTTCGGTCAGCGCCATCCACATCAGTGGCAGGTAGAGCAGGGCGATCGCGTAGATGCCGAAGGTCAGGCGCGCCTCGATGCCAGCGATCCAGCCGGCCAGCGCGAGAAAGACGAAGCCGCCGAAGTTGGTGGCGGCGATCTGCATGCCCATGAAGCGCACGCGCAGATCGCCGCTGAAATAGTCGCCGATCAGGGCGGTCTGCGCGGTCATGATCATGGCCACCGCCACGCCGAGCACGAGGCGGCTGACGAGAATCAGCGGCAGGCTGGGCAGGAACATGGCCGAGCTGCCGGCCAGGGCAAACAGGGCGACGCCGGCCAGCAATTGGCGGCGCTTGCCGAAGCGGTCGGCCATCGCGCCGGCGAAGGACGCGCACAGCGCCACCATCAGCGAAGGGGCGGTGACCAGCAGGCGGGTGAGCAGCCCGGCATCCGATTGGTCAGGGAAGCTGGCTTCGATGCCCGGCAGGGCCGGACTGATCAGCGTGTTGGACAGGATCGTGAGCGAGGCCGCAAGCAGCAGCGCCAGCACACGCCTGTCCTGGAGCAGGACGGGCATGAGGTGGAGACTTTTTGGGTGGAAACGAAAAACGGTTGGACGCGGCCACGCGGGGCGGGTTCGCCGCCCGGGTTCTCAACCGATGCCGGAGGCGATGTGACGCAACTCGTCGAGCAGCTTGACCGCCGGTGTCGGCAGGATGCCGGCGCGTCGGCGAAAGGCCGTGAGGCGACGCGGGACGGCACTGCCTTCGACCGGGAGGATGTCGATCAGGCCGGCGCGCCTTTCGATCTCGATCATCGGCTGCGGCATCCAGCCGAGAAAGCCGGCACGCGCGACCAGGTTCTTGAGCACGGCCGTCGAGCGCGTTTCGACCACCACGTTGGGCAGGCCAAGGCCGTGTTCGCGAAATACCCGGCACATTTCGTCATAGGGACCGGTGCCGGGCGGCATGGTCGCCCAACGACAGTCGCGCGTATCTGCAAGCGTGACGCGCCGCTTGTTGCGCAGGGGGTGATCGGTCGCTGCCACCACGTAGCTGGTGTCGTGCCAGATGCAGTCGGAAATCGAGCAGATGTCGTCCCCGTCCTGGATCGCCACGCCCAGCGCGAGGTCGATCTCGTGCTTGATCAGCGCTTCCTCGAGCCGGTCCCACACGCCTTCGACGATGTGCACCTTCAGGTTCGGCCAGCGCGTGAGCACGCGCTCGACCGCCAGCGGCAGCAACTGGCTGGCGACCGAGGCGATGGAGCCGACCCGGATCGTGCCCTTGGCCAGGCCGCGCAGGGCGTTGATTTCCTCGAGCGCGTGCGCGGACTCGCGCTGGATCAGATCGGCGTGCGGCAGCAGGCCCTGGCCGATCGGCGTGAGCAGCATGCCGCGCGAATGGCGCTCGAACAGCGGTGCGCCGATCTGGTCTTCGAGGCGCCTGATGGTGCGCGACAGCGCCGGCTGGGTGATGTGCAGTGCCTCGGCGGCGCGCCCAAGACTGCCGTGACGGACGATGGCGAGGAAGGCGGTGAGCTGGCGTTGGTCGAAGGCCATGCTGGTTCGTTATGACTTTGGTTCAAAAAGGCAATTCTAGAGCAAGGTGAAAGAACCGATACTCGGTTCTTACCCGGTACCAACCTCCCTCTGGAGAGCTTCACATGTCGCATTCCCACGCCCCGGCCGCCGCAGCAAAGGCCGGTGCCGCCCACGCCGTTCCATACACCGTCCGCCATGCCGTGCTCGACCTGCTGCGTGACTTCGGCATGACCAAGATTTTCGGCAACCCCGGTTCCACCGAACTCGGCCTCTTCCTCGATTTCCCCAAGGACTTCGAATACGTGCTCGGCCTCCAGGAGTCGGTGGTGGTCGGCATGGCCGACGGCTATGCCCAGGCCACGCGCAACGCCGCCTTCATCAACCTGCACTCGGCGGCCGGAGTCGGCCATGCGATGGGCGCGATCTTCACCGCCCACAAGAACCGCACGCCGCTGGTGATCACCGCCGGTCAGCAGTCGCGCTCGATCCTCCCGTTCGAACCCTTCCTGTTTTCGAACCAGGCCACCGAGCTGCCCAAGCCCTACGTGAAGTGGAGCTGCGAACCGGCGCGCCCGGAAGACGTGCCACTGGCCATCGCCCGCGCCTACTACATCGCCATGCAGGAACCCTGCGGCCCGGTGCTGGTGTCGGTTCCGGCCGATGACTGGGAAGCGCCGGCAGAACGCATTCTGCCGCGCGAAGTCAGTACCCGCTCGCGTCCGGACCCCGAAGTGCTGGACCAGGTGGGCGCCGCGCTGGAAGGCAGCCGGTCGCCCGCCATCGTGGTCGGCGCGGCCGTCGATCGGGCCGAGGCCTGGGATGAAATGGTGCAGCTGGCCGAACGTCACCGGGCCCGCGTGTTCATCGCGCCGATGTCCGGACGTTGCGGCTTCCCTCAGGACCATCCGCTGTTCGCCGGTTTCCTGCCCGCGATGCGCGAAAAGATCGTCTCCCGGCTGGCCGGACATGACATGGTGCTGGTGGTGGGCGCGCCCGCCTTCACCTATCACGTCGCAGGCGAAGGACCGTTCGTGCCGCCCGGCACCAAGGTCTGCCAGCTGATCGAAGACCCGAACATCGCCTCCTGGGCGCCCGTGGGTACCGCTGCCGTCGGGAACATCCGGCTCTCGCTGCGCGACCTGCTGGCGCGCCCATTCACGACCGAGCGCCCGCAGCCGCCGCTGAAGACGCCAGCGCCGCGCGCCCATCCGCCCGCAGCCGGCGAGCGCATGTCGGTGGCGTACGTGCTGCAGACTTTGGCCGAGATCCGTGCCCCGGAAAGCATCATCGTCGAGGAAGCACCAAGCTCGCGCCCGGTCATGCACGAATACCTGCCCATCCTGAAGAGCGAAACCTTCTACACGATGTGCAGCGGCGGCCTCGGCTATGGCCTGCCGGCCACCGTTGGCGTGGCCATGGCCAAGCGCGATGCCAAGGTCATCGGTCTGATCGGCGATGGCTCCAGTCTGTACTCGATCCAGGCATTGTGGAATGCTGCGCAGTTGAAACTGCCGATCACCTTCCTGATTCTGAAGAACCGGCGTTACGCGGCGCTGCAGGAGTTCGCTCCGACCTTCGGATTCGCCCCCGGCGACAAGCTCGAAGGCACCGATCTGCCGGACATCGACTTCGTCGCGCTGGCCAGGGGGCAGGGCTGCGAAGGTGTGCGCATCGATTCGGCCGAGGCCTTGCGCGAGACGCTGACCGAGGCATTGCGCTCGCCGGTGCCGATTCTGGTCGAGATCGAAGTCGCGTAAGAGGGCTGATCAGGACAGGCACGGCAACAATCTAAACCTGCCTTGTCCGCATGCGGGAACGGCGGTGAACAACAAGTTTTTTTCATGGCGCGCGCCCTTCAGGGCGTGCATCACCAACACCAAGGAGACAGCAATGAAACAGAATCTGAAGGCCATCGTCGCGGCATTCGCCGTCAGCCTGTCGGTCACGGCGGCCGCGCCCGCTGCGGCCGACAGCTATCCGTCGAAGTCGATCAAGATCGTCGCGCCGTTCGCGCCGGGCGGCGTGGCCGACGTGCTGGCGCGCCTGGTCGGCGACAAGATGTCGCAATCGATGGGCGTGCCGGTCATCATCGAGAACCGCCCCGGCGCGGGCGGCAATATCGGTGCCGATGCAGTGGCCTAGTCCGATCCGGATGGCTACACCGTGCTGATGAGTTCGGCCGGCATCCTGACCATCAACCAGAGCCTCTATCCCAAGCTCAGCTTCGATCCGGCCAAGAGCTTCGCTCCGGTCACGCTGGTGGCGGACATGCCTTCGGTCATCGTGGTCAACACCGACGTGGCTTCCAAGACGCTGGGCGAATTCGTCGACTATGCGCGCAAGAATCCGGATGCCGTCTTCTTCAGTTCGCCCGGCAACGGCACCACGCCGCACCTGGGCGCCGAGCTGTTGCAGCGCACCGCGAAGGTGAAAATCACCCACGTGCCCTACAAGAGCGGTGCCGAATCGATCGGCGCGATCGTCTCCAAGCAGGTGACGGGCGCCGTCGAAACCGCGGCCTCTGCCATTCCGCAGCATCGCAACGGCAAGGCGCGCATCCTCGCCATCGCCGGCCCGAAGCGCCTGCCGCAGCTGCCGGATATCCCGACCACGACCGAGGCCGGCATTGCAGATTCGGAAGTGATTTCGTGGTTCGGCATGGTGGCACCGGCTGGCACGCCGCAGCCGGTCATCAAGCGCCTGCATGAGGAAGTGGTCAAGGCCTTGCAGGATCCGGGCGTCAAGCAGCGGCTCGAAAGCCTGGGCATGAGCGGCTCCGGCATCAGCCCGGCCGAGTTCGCAGCCTTCATCAACAGCGAGCGCACCAAGTGGGATCGCATCGTGAAGGAAGCGAACATCAAGTTGCAGTAAGAAGCACTGCGGGGTTCCGGCACGGAACTCCGGGATGCTCTACATG
>JAEZHR010000337.1 GCA_023416415.1 Pseudomonadota bacterium | reverse complement strand
AATCACGGCCGCTTCCTTGATTTCAATGTCGGCATCCCCTTCATCCTCGTCTGTCTCCTCGTCCTCGGCGTTCGCCTTGTCCCGCAAGGACTGCGGCCAGGCCTTGCCGAAGATGTCGGCCAGCGCGCCGTTGATGATGCGGTCCTTCAGCGCGTCGGTATCCATCATCAGGTCCAGCAGCGGGCCTTCCATGATCATGTCGCCGCGCCGTTCCACGAAGCCGAGCTTGGCGAGCTGGCCTAGGTTCATGTCCATGCGGGTCTTCTTGCCGAGCTTTTCGCCGAAGTCGGCCAGCAGGGCGCGGTAGGAGATGCCCATCGAAGCGTCTTCGGCGCGCGGCATCGGTTTTTCCTTGCCGAACATGTCTTCCTGGTCTTCCATTGCAGCCTGATGGGCTTCCTGGCGTTCGCGCTTGGGGAGGATGATCATCGCCCACAGCACGACCAGCAGGGCCACGCCGTCGCGCGCGAGACCGAGGTTGTTGTTCTGCCAGACTTCGCGCGCGCCGAAGATCTTCGGTTCGATCTGGCGCGTCAGCGCAATGGTCACGTTGTCGGCGTAGACGTTGTCGACGAATTTCATGCCGCAGGCGGCGAGGCGCGCGTCGATGTCGGCGCGGAAGAGTTCGTCGGTGAGTGCGCGCTTGACCAGCTTGTTCTCGCGCGCGAGGGTCTGGTGGGTGAGCAGTTGCGCGATCAGGATCTGGGCGTCGTCATTCATTCTTGGGGTCCTGTTCGGTCTTGGCGGCGGGCGTGTCCGTGTCTTTGGTCACGGCATGTGCCGCGGGCGTCAATGTCGCCAGCGAGATGGCGGCCACGTGCGGGTCCTTGAGCCTGACCATTTTGTCGTTCGGCGTGAATTCCAGTGGCAGGCGCGCCATCGTGGCGGTGCCGCCCTGCAGCGCGGCTTCGCTTTCGTCGCCCAGGAGCGGCAGCAGCGAGGCGCGGTAGGAGGCCACGGCAAACGGTGCCGGCAGCAGGGTTTCGTGCACCCTGGCCGGGGCTTCGGGCGTGGCGGCGAAGGCAGTCAACTTGCTCAGCCAGTCCTGCAGCTCGGCCGGCATCGTCGCGGCCTCGGTTTGCGAGATGTGCGCGCTTTCGCCGGCCGGCAACTGGAATTCCGGTGTGCGGTTCTTGTCGGCCAGCAGTTCGGTCTCGGCTACGTCGATCATTTCGGACGGCGTGATGAACATCGGCTTGACCGGCATCGCGACCGCGCCGCTGGCAAGGCTTGCGAGGTCTTCGTGCTTCATCAACCAGGTCTTGATGTCGGTGGTGGTGAGGCCGGACTGACCGAGGTGCACGCGCTGGCGTTCGATCTGGTTCAGCGCGCGCGAGAACATGCCCTGCATGTTCAGCAAGGCGCTCTGAGCCCGGCCGATGGCTTGCGCGGCGCGATGGGTGGCGGCGTCGGCGTCGGGGTCGGTGGTGATGGCGTGGATGATCTGCGAGCCCTTTTCCACCCAGTCGCAGGCGGTATTCCACTTGTGCTGGGCGGCGCGCAGGCGGAACTCGGAGCCGGAGGCGATCGCGTCGCGGAATTCTTCGGTCAGGTCGACCATGCGGCCAAGCAGGTGCTGCAGCTGCTCGACGGTCACGCCGCCCACGGCCTGCGAGCCGGCCACCTGCGAGAGCAGGAAGCCCATGTCGGCTTCGTTCTTGTCTTCCTCGTCGGTGGACAGCGCCATCAGGTTGTCGATGGCGGCCAGTACGTTGCGCGCGGTTGGAGTGATGCGGTAGACGCCGTTGGTCGCGTCCCAGGCCAGCAGCTGGTGCGAGCGCAGGCGCGCGAGTACGGTTTCCAGCGCTTCCGGTTCCAGGTAGCCCAGCCGGGTGTTGATGTCGGCACGCGTGAGGGCAGTGGCCTGCGGGTCGCTGGCCAGCTCGCCCAGTACCAGCAGGCGCACCAGCACGCTGTCGAAGCCGCCATGGAACAGCGCGGTGAAGGCCTGCAGGATGGGCTGGGCCTTTTTCAGACGAAAGACCTGCTCGACGTCGTCCGGCGAGATCTGGGGCTTGAAGTAGTGCTGGAGGCTTGTCTGCTGATCATCATCCGGGTCTGCGCCGGGGGCTGAGGAGAGATTTTGCATCGGCGTATTTTAAGTCAGGCAGGGGGCGAGACCGCTTCCTGACGGAAAAATCGTCATGCTATGCTTGCAACGTTTTTTCTTTCAGGAAATTCATCGCGGAGGAGAGACATGCCCGTCATCGTCATCGCCAACCCCAAGGGCGGCGCAGGCAAGAGCACGATTGCAACCAATCTCGCCGGTTACTTCGCCAAGCAGGGCCACAAGGTCATGCTCGGCGACGCTGATGTGCAGCAGTCCTCGCGCGCCTGGCTGGCCTTGCGTCCGCCCGGCCTGCCGCAAATCGCCAGCTGGGAGATCGGCGCCGGACAGGTGGCGCGTCCGCCGAAGGGCACGACCCACGTCGTGCTCGATACCCCGGCCGGCCTTTCCGGCGCCCGTCTCGACGAGGTACTGAAGATCGCCGACCGCGTGATCGTGCCTGTCCAGCCTTCGATGTTCGACATCCTGGCCACCCAGGACTTCCTGCAGTCCCTCGCCGCGCGCAAGGGCTGCCCCGAAACCGGTGTGGTGGGCATGCGCGTGAACATCCGCACCCGATCGGCCGACCAGCTTGCGCATTACGTCAGCCAGCTTGGCGTTCCCGTCCTCGGCTGCCTGCGCGATACCCAGAATTACGTCCAGCTCGCCGCCCACGGAGCAACCCTGTGGGATGTGGCTTCCTCGCGCGTGGAGAAGGATCTCGAGCAGTGGGATGAGCTGGTGCGCTGGGCCAGCGCGTAATCAGCGGCAGACCGGCTGACCGTTTCCATCCTTGACCGGCGTGACCGACAAGCTGCCGGCCAGATACTGGAACATGTACAGGCAGCCGTAGGGGTCGCGCACATAGGTGCCGTGCTGTACCGGCAGGGCATCTGCAAGCCGGTGAAGGCGCGCCTGGGCCGGGTCGATGGCGGGCGCATGACTGCTTGCATCGGCTGAGGCGGGCGACGAGACAAAGCCGAATACCATCCCGAGTGCCAGTACGGCAAGCACCAGGCTGACCATGATCGCCGCCAGCGCGGCAGGCCTGGGCCTGGGCGGAGGCGCAATTCTCGACATCGGGTCCGGGTGATTTTCCACGGCGTTCCTGCCTTCGTGATCGGGGGCGAATTTGTCGCCGGTGAGGCTCCTGCTTGCGCGTGAGTGCTGCAAGGTGTTCGCCCACCAAGGCCCACGAATCAGGATTATAGGAAGGTGTTTCCTCAGTGCAATCCCATGTTTATGGGGCGCATGCGTCGGTTGGCATATGCCTGAAATATCTGCCATCGCCGCGCCGACGCGGGAGGCCCCGGTCTTCAGTCCGGTGTGCCTTCGCCGCGCGCGGCTTGCCCGGCGACGCGACGCGCGCGTGCGCTGTCCAGCATGCGGCACAGGTCTTCCGTGCCCTCCAGGATGCGCGGCCCCGCACGGTTGAGCACGCCGCCGTCGATCATCAGCAGGTTGTCGTCGCGCACGGCGCGCATGGCGGGAAACCGCTTCCACATGGCCAGCACGTCGTTCTGTTCGCCGCCGCTGGCAAGGATCACGTCCGGATCGGCCTGCACCACCGCCTCCATGTTGACCGTCGGCGCAAGCTGGGGCAGATCGTCGAACAGATTGCGCGCGCCGCACAGGCGCAGTGCCTGCGAAACCATGTGCTTGCCGTTGAGCGTCATCAGCGGGGACCGCCAGATCTGGTAGAACACGGTCAGCGGCGGGCGATCGCGATACTGTGCGCGCAGGCGGTCGAGGCGGTCACGAAAGTCGGTGGCCAGCGCACGGCCGGTGGATTCGGTGCCGGCAAGGACGGACAGGCGTTCCAGCGTGGTGGCGATCGTGTCGTAATCGCGCGGCTCGCTTTCGTAGACCGTGATGCCGAGTTCGCGCAGGCGCTTGATCTGAACGGCGGAATTGCCGGTGCCCCAGGAGACTACGAGATCGGGCTTGAGGCTGAGGATGCGTTCGAGGTCAAGTGCGATGCCGCTGCCGACCGACTGGATGCGCCTGGCTTCGGGTGGCCAGTCGCTGAACTGGACCACGCCCACGACCTGTTTGCCGGCGCCGACGGCAAACAGGATTTCGGTGGCATGCGGGGAGAGGCTGACAATGCGCCTGGCCGGCTCGGTCAGCGAAACCTTGCGACCGCTGTCGTCAGTGACCGTGGCGGCGAGTGCCGGGACTGTCAGCAGCGCGGCGAGCAAGGCGGCGCAGGCCGCGCCAGTGGTCCGGCCTTTCATCGCCGCCCCTGCTCAGATCTCCAGATTGTCGATCAGGCGCGTCACGCCCAGTTTGGCTGCGGCCAGCACCACCAGCGGCTCGCCCGTGGCGAGATCGCCCGCCGACGGCGGCTGCAGGTCGATGCGCTTGCGAATCGAGACGTAATCCGGCGCCCAGCCACGCCCGGTCAGCTCGGCCATGGCCTTGTGCTCGAGCTCGGAGACGTCGAGATGACCACCGCGTACTTCATTGGCCACGTCGTTGAGCACGCGATACAGCGCCGGCGCTTCGGCGCGCTCATCCGCCGACAGGTAGCCGTTGCGCGAGGACAGTGCCAGGCCATCTTCCGCGCGCCAGGTTTCGGCGGCGATGATCTCCGTCGGCAGCGCGAACTGGCGCGCCATGTTGCGCACGATCATCAACTGCTGGTAGTCCTTCTTGCCGAACACGGCCACGCGCGGCTGCACGCAGGAGAAGAGCTTCATCACGACGGTGGTCACGCCGGTAAAGAAGCCCGGACGGAACTCGCCTTCAAGGATGTTGCCCAGATCGCTGGGCGGCTGCACGCGGTATTCCTGCGGCTCCGGATACATGTCCTTCTCGGTCGGCGCGAACAGCACGTACACGCCTTCCTTCTCCAGCTTTTCGACGTCGGCCTGGAAGGTGCGCGGGTATTTGTCGAAGTCTTCATTGGGGCCGAATTGGAGCCGGTTGACGAAGATGGAAGCGACGACCGGATCTCCATGCTTGCGCGCCAGACGCATCAGCGACAGATGCCCTTCATGCAGGTTGCCCATGGTGGGCACGAATGCGGTACGTAACTGGCCGCGCAAGTGGTCGCGCAGTTCTTCAATCGAGGAGATGATTTTCATGGGAACAGCCTTGCAAGGGGGCCGGCAAGCGGCAGAGTGATTATTTGTTGACGTCGGAGCGTTGTGGCGCACTTGCCATGTTCGTGCCGACGAAGGCAATGCCATGCGTCAAGTGCGGGTGGGGCGTCCTCCGGGTTCTCGCTTGGGCGGCAGGCCGCGAAAGGGGGGACAACACGCCGGTTAGGATGATCTGCATCGGCAATCAGGGGGTGATCAACTGGGTGATCAAGTCGGTGAATAGGCCAGCCTTACGTAAATCGGCGCAAAGGCTTCCGCCTGCGTGATTTCGATCAGGGTTTCCTTGGCCAGTTCAAGCAGCGCGATGAAGTTCACAACCACCACCGGTACGCCGCGCGAGGGATCGAACAGATCGGCGAACTCGACGAACTTCTGGGTCTGCAGGCGGCGCAGGATGGAGGTCATGTGCTCGCGCACGGACAGTTCTTCGCGCGTGATCGTGTGATGGGCGGTGAGCTTGGCACGGTTCAGGATGTCGGCCCAGACCGCCTGCAACTCGCTGGCGTTCACTTCGGGCCAGCGTACCACCATGCTTTGCTCGATCAGCACGTGCGCGCGCACATAGTCGCGGCCGATTTGGGGCAGGGTGTCGAGCTGCTGGGCAGCCAGTTTCATCTGCTCGTACTCGAGCAGGCGGCGCACCAGCTCGGCGCGCGGGTCTTCCGGCTCTTCGCCGGTATCGGCCTTCTTCACCGGCAGCAACATGCGCGACTTGATCTCGATGAGCATGGCCGCCATCAGCAGGTACTCGGCGGCCAGTTCGAGATTGCGCACGCGAACCTGCTCGACGTATTCAAGGTACTGGCGCGTGACCTGCGCCATCGGAATATCGAGGATGTTGAAATTCTGCTTGCGGATCAGGTAGAGCAGCAGGTCGAGCGGGCCTTCGAAGGCTTCAAGGAAGACCTCCAGCGCGTCCGGCGGGATGTAGAGATC
>JAEZHR010000320.1 GCA_023416415.1 Pseudomonadota bacterium | reverse complement strand
CACGATGGGCAGCACGACCAGCATCAGCAGGACGATGATGATGGCCGACAGGCGCACGCTGGTGACGAAGAGCATCGCCAGGCCGCCGATGAACAGCAGGGCATTGCGCAGGGCGAGCGAAATGCTGGTGCCGACCAGGGTCTGGATCAGGGTGGTGTCGGTGGTCAGGCGCGACAGAACTTCGCCGCTGCGCGTGATCTCGAAGAACTCAGGACTCTGAGTGATGACATGGCGATAGACCGCGGTGCGCAAATCGGCGGTCACGCGCTCGCCGAGCCAGGAAACGGTGTAGAAGCGCGCGGCGGTGGCAATGGCAAGCACGCCGGCCACGCCGAACAGGGCCAGGAAATAGAGATCGATGTGCTGGCGGCTGGCGCCTTCGATAAGCGAGCCGGGCGCGGCAGCGCCGAAGCCGACATCGATCATCTGACGAAATGCGTACGGGACGGCCAGCGTGGCAGCCGCAGCGATCAGCAGCGCGAGACCGGCCAGCGCGAACTCTTTCCGGTAGGGCTTGAGAAAAGGCAGCAGCCCTTTCAGAATTGCCAGGTTGCCGGGCGCAGGGTGTTCGTTAGGGTTGGTCATAGTTCCATCGGGCTGACGTAGCCCGTCATCTCCAGATAGCCGCGTCCGACCGGCCGTCCCTCACGCAATGCCGTCACCGCTCCCTCCCAGTACACCGCGCCGGTCGAGGCGCGCGAATCGAGCTCCTGGTCGTCCATCAACGATTCGAGGTCCCACTGATGATCACCCGCGGTGATGGTGAAGGCGACCGGATACTCGGCTTCGGTGCGCGGCGAGCGCCAGCTGCGGCGCGGGGTGAATCGAACCTGGTCCGGGCCGTAGGTTTCGACCGATCCATCCTGCCTGCGCAAGGCGGCATGTGCCCAGAGATCGCCTCCATCGCGCCCGCGAATGCGAAAGGCGACGAGGGCGCCGCCATCGGCCAGATTGATTCCGATCCAGTCCCAGCCGACCGCCTTTTCGTCGAGTACCGTGGTCGACCATTCGTGGTCGAGCCAGGCCTCGCCGCTGACGTCAAGGGGCTTGCCTTCGCGCACGACGCCGCCTTCGACTCGCAGGTGAGGCCGGCTGTAGTAATGGCTGGCCTGTTCCGGATGCGGCCCCTTGCGCGAATAGCCGTGTGCGCCTTGCACCATGACGCTCTGGGTCGGGGAGAGCGTCAGATCGAGGGTGAACTCCCGTGCGGGTACGTATGCATGGTAGTTGCCGTCCGGTTGGCGCCGGAAATGCCAGTCGAGCAGCTTCACATCGGTGTCGCCTTCGCGGGCCCAGGCAAGGTCAAAGCCGGCGCGCGCGCGCTTCTGGTCATGGACCAGGCGGCCGTGGCGAGGGTCGGCCAGGGCGGCGTGGGCGACCACGATCTGGTGTGCTGCAAAGCGGCTGGGATTGGCGCGATCGTGCCCGGTGGCGGAACGGAAGAATGTGACCTGGAAGCCGAAGGGCTGTCCATCCGGCCCGGCCAGCCATCCGGTCGCATACCACCATTCAGTGCGGAAGCCGGGATGGGCGCCGAAATCCTGTGGAAAGCGCAGCGGCTTGCCGGGAAGGGCCTGCTCGAACGCGGGAGCGGCTGCCATGGACGGCGCTGCGATCGGCAGCATCGTGAACACGAGCAGCGGAACGAGCAAGCGTGGCAGCAGGTGCAGGAAAAAAATGCTCGATGTCATGGCGTGCGATCTGGAGAATGTTTCATATTCCTGGGCGGTGTGGTGACAAGGCATCGCGGTTCGACCACACTGGCCCCTCTCTGTGCAGGGGCTGGTGCGAATGCCATGCATGCCGGTTTCTACCTTCTACCAGTCCTTTCTACCAGTCCTGATGCACGGCTTGCAGCACATCCACCGAGACCGCACGCCTTCCTGCCATGAGGGCGGTAAGTGCCGCGCACACGAGCAGGGCCAGCGCAACCGAGGCGAGCAGGCCCCCGGGAAAGTGCCACTCCATGGTCCAGTGGAAGGATTGCGGATTGACTACGAATACCAGGATCAGGCTGATTGCGCACCCAAGCGCAAGCCCGAGCGCGACGCCGAGAAGGGCGAGCAGCGCACCTTCCAGCCCGAGCATCGACAGGATCTGGGTGCGGGTGGCACCAATGTGGCGCAGCATGCCGAACTCTCGTGCCCGAGCCAGTGTCTGCGCCGAAAAGGTGACGGCAACGCCGAACAGGCCGATGGCGATAGCGACGGCTTCCAGGAGGTAGGTGACGGCGAAGCTGCGGTCGAAGATGTCCAGGCTCAGTTCGCGAATGTCGCCTGGCAACGAGATCTTCAGTGTCGTTCCGAACGGCAGTGCGCGCAGCGCGGCAATCGCCTGCTCGGGCCTGATGCCCTGGCGCAGCCAGATCGCGACATCGTCGGCAGCGGAATCTCCGGTCAGCCGGCGGTAATCCGACAAGGCAATCTGGATGGCGCCGGTCTGGCGCACGTAATCCCGCCAGACGCCGGCCACGACGAAGGCGTGCCCGGGCGGCCCGAGCGGCAGGGCAATCGTGTCGCCCGGGGCGTAGCCGTACAGGTCGACCACGGCCTCCGATACCCATACCGGAATGGTATCTGCCGGCAAGTCGGCAGGCGCCAGACGTTCGCCGATGAGCGGAATGAGGCGACCGGGATCGGCCGGATCGATCTCGCGAGCAAGCAATGCAACGGGCGGACGTGCAGCTTCAATAGCCAGTGCGGTGTTGCGCTGGAAGGCGACGCGCGCGAAACCGGGCAGCCCGGCGATGGCGCGCTGCTCGGGCAGGCTTAGCGTTCCGCTTTCGGTGCCGGCGTACAGATCGGCCGCCAGTACCTGCTCAAGCCAGTTGTCAACCGAGGTGCGAAAGCTGAGTACCATGATGGCCATCGCAACCATCAGGGAAAAACTGGTCAGCACGCCACCCAGAGCAATCGAGGCCTGATTCGGCGCATTGGCCAGATGTGAGATTGCCAGCACCCGTACGGGCGCCGGTCGATGCGCGGCAATGCGTGCCAGTGCCGCGAAGGCCAGTGCTGCAATGCGAGGCATCAGCAGGATGGTGCCGATCAGCAGCAAGGCAATCGCTGCGTAGCCGAACACCGGAAGGCCAAGCAGCGGCGGCATGTATGCAAGCAAGGCGCCCGCGCCAAGCAGAATCAATCCGGGCCATGGCGAGCTCAGGCGCGCCATGGCGGTTTCCTCGCTGCCACCCTTTAGGGCC
>JAEZHR010000316.1 GCA_023416415.1 Pseudomonadota bacterium | reverse complement strand
GATGAAAAACGTCATCGGACCAGCACCGCCCGGCTTTTGCGCGTTCACGAACAGGCGCAAAGCGAACAAGGCGTTGGGCACCACACAGCACAGGCCGCCGATGAGCGCCGAAAACAGGGCGTGTGTTCCGGCCATCAGTCCGGCGACGACGCCCGTGAGCACCGTAGCCGCAAGTTGCAGGAGAACGATGCGCAGCATGAGGGTCCTGATGGGAAGGCGAGCCGGCCTGGACCGGTTGCCGTCGGGCGCCGCGCATCAGTATGATGCCTCGCGACAAACCCCGGGATTATAAGTGGTATCCACAATGAGCGTCAAACCACATCCGCGCGGAAAATCAAGATGCATCCTTTGAAATTTCCTGCGTGCGGCCTATGCGAATTCATGCTCTGCCCGGCACAGGTCGCCCGCACGCCTTTGATCAGAGTCTAGGCTACGCCGGGCATGGCTCCAATTACCCCGGAGGTAAGGAACCTTCCTCGGCCAGTTCCTTGATCCATGCACGCGCCTGCGGCCAGTCGGCAAGTCCGCTGTCCGCATTGATATGGCCACGTGCGCCGACGGCACGGAATGCGGCATCCCATGCACTGGCCCAGGATCGTGCCCGCTGGAAGGCGCACCAGGGATCGTCCGTGGAGGCAGCCACAATCGCAGGAAACGGCAGGGCGGCAGCCGGCATCGGCGCGAACCCGGTCACGAAGTCCGGAAAGTCGCTGCGTTCCACATCGGGTGGCGCAACCAGCAAGGCGCCGCGCACCTTGCCGGCGTGTGGCTCCCTTCTGTGCTGGAACCCCACCACACTGCGGTGGCGCAGCCCAGACTGTGCGCGGCCAGCACGACCTGGCCCGGAGCCTGACAGATGGCCTTGTCGAGTTCAGCCACCCAGTCTTCACGCCTGGGCGCATCCCAGTCGCGTTGCTGCACACGCAACGCGCCTGGCAGCGTGTCTTCCCAGATCGTCTGCCAGTGCCCCGTGCCGGAGTTGTTGAGTCCGGGCAGGATCAGGATCGTGCACGTCATTGCGCGCGCAACCGGGCGATGAAGCTGTCGAGGGCATCGAGGTCGGCGAAGTCGATGACGAGCTGACCGCGGTTCTTCGCGCCCAGCTTGATGGCCACTGTCGTTGCCAGCGCATCGGACAGCTCCTCTTCCAGGCGCGCGATGTCGCGCGACTTCTCTTTTGCCGCACGCGGGCGAGCCGGATTCTCGACGCTGCTCTTTGCGACCAGCTTCTCTGCTTCGCGCACCGACATGCGCCTGGCGACGATCTGATTGGCCAGGGTGATCTGATTGGCGGCGTCGACGGCGAGCAGCGCGCGCGCATGTCCCATGTCGATGTCACCGGCCATCAGCATGGTCTGCACCGGCCGGGCCAGATTCAGCAGGCGCAGCAGGTTGGACACCGCGCTGCGCGAGCGCCCGACGGCGCCCGCGGCCTGCTCATGGGTGAAGCCGAAGTCGGAGATCAGGCGCTGGATGCCTTGCGCCTCTTCCAGCGGATTGAGGTCTTCGCGCTGGATATTTTCGATCAGTGCCATTGCGGCGGCGGCCTGGTCGTCGACCTCCTTGACCAGCACCGGTACCTCGGTAAGCCCCGCGAGCTGAGCCGCACGGAAGCGGCGTTCGCCGGCGATGATTTCGTACTTGTCGGCGCCGGCGTTAGAAATCGGACGCACCAGGATAGGCTGCATCAGGCCCTGGGCCTTGATCGAGGCGGCCAGTTCCTGCAATGCGCCTTCGTCCATGCGCGTGCGCGGCTGATACTTGCCGGCCTGCAGCTGGCTCACGTTCAGGGCGCTGGGCGCGCCGGGAACCGAAGGTGCGGCTTCGGTGAAGTCTGCGGAACCGCCGAGCAGCGCGTCGAGACCGCGGCCCAGTCCTTTGGATTTCTTGGTTGCCATGGTTTGCCTTACATCGATTTGATTCGTGCGACCATTTCGGCGCCAAAGGCAATGTAGGCCTGAGCGCCCTTGGACGAGGGATCGAAGGACACGCCCGGCATGCCGTAGGACGGCGCTTCGGCCAGGCGCACATTGCGCGGGATAATGGTCTTGAACACCTTGTCGCCGAAGTGCTGTTCGAGCTGCGCCGAGACCTGCTGCGAGAGCGTCATGCGCGGATCGAACATCACGCGCAGGAGGCCGATGATCTTCAGGTCCGGATTGAGCTTCGCGTGCACCTTCTTGATGGTGTTGACCAGATCCGACAGGCCCTCGAGCGCGTAGTACTCGCACTGCATGGGAATGATGACGCCATGCGCTGCGCACAGGCCGTTCAGTGTCAGCATCGACAAGGCCGGCGGGCAGTCGATCAGCACGAAGTCGTATTCGGCATCGACCCTGGACAAGGCATCCTTCAGCCGCTTTTCGCGGTTCTCGAGCTGGACCATCTCGACTTCGGCGCCGGCCAGTTCGCGGTTGGCGGGCAGGACGTCGAAGTGGCCGGTCTCGGAAGTCTTGCGCGCGCTGGCGACATCGGACAGGCCGAGCAGAACTTCATAGATCGAAACCGGCAAGTCGGACTTGTTGATGCCTGCTCCCATCGTTGCATTGCCCTGGGGATCGAGGTCGACCAGCAGCACGCGCTGGTTGTGCTGAGCCAGGCCGGCGGCGAGATTGACCGAAGTCGTGGTCTTGCCGACTCCGCCCTTCTGATTGGCGACGCAGAAAATCTTGGCCATGTTCCCTTAGTTCGTGGTGAGTTTGATGCCGAAGCCGATCAGGAAGACGCCGGCGGCGCGTGAGGCAAAGGAGGCGATGCGACGGTTGCTCGCCAGGCGGCGCGCAGCAGCGTTGCCGACAATGACCAGCAGGCTGCCGTAGAACAGCGTGCAGGCCATGATGATGCCCGCCAGTGCGAAGAAGGTCAGTGCGCCTTGGTGCGTGGCGGGATTGATGAAGAGCGGGAAGAAGGCCATGTAGAAGACGATGGCTTTCGGATTGATGATTGTGACGAGAAAGCCACGACGGAAGTCGGCTGCGTTCGAGAACGGCACGACCGCCCCGCCCTCTTCCGTCCTGGCGGTCAGCAGCTTGAAGCCGAGCCAGGCAAGGTAGGCCGCGCCGACGTACTGCACGGCGGTAAAGAGCAACGGGTGCGCCTGCAGCAGTGCGGCGACGCCGATGGCCGCCATGAACATGAGAAAGGCGTCACCCAGCATCAGGCCGAACAGCGAGGCGAATCCGCCTCGCAGGCCGCCCTTTGCGGCGCAAGTCAGCACGCAGAAGGTACCGGGCCCTGGCAGCATCAGGAATACCATGGTGGCAGCGACAAGCTGCCAGATGTCGGTAATGCCAATCGC
>JAEZHR010000178.1 GCA_023416415.1 Pseudomonadota bacterium | reverse complement strand
GTTCGAACAGGCGCGTTTCCTCGGCGCTGCTCTCGAAGCCTTCGAGCTGCTTCTGAATGGCCGAGATGCGCGCGGTCGTATCCTTGATGCGAGCCTGCACTTCATCCTGCCGTTGGATGTTGGTCGATTCGGCCACCAGCATCACCCGCGCGCCGTTCAGGTTGGTGTTCGCCGCCCACTCTGCAACCAGCCTTTCCTTGAGCATGGTCCGATCGACCATTGTTTCAACCGCCTTGCGCGCTTCATGCAATCGCCAGGAGGCGAGCGCGACGATCAGGCAGAGCATCAGCAGCGCGAAGGAAAAGCCAATGGCGAGACGGGTACCGACAGTTGCATCTTTCAGTTTCATCTTATGTTTTCCAAGGGGGGGCAGGCCCTGGTCTGGGCCGGGCGGTTGTGGACTAGCTTTTCTGGAATAACAACAGGAAAAGTAAGGGAGTTGGGGTTCAGACAACCTTGATCCAGGTCAATCAAAAGAGGGACCAAAAGTGTTGCGCTCCGGGTGCGGAACCGGTTCACAGTGGTATCCTTGCAGTCTTTACATGTTGCTTTTTTGAAACATAATGTCTGCAGCAAAACAACAGCTCATGGACCGCGCGCGCAACGACTATCGTCCCGAGCTGGTCGAAGTTGACAGCGCGGCGGTTGCGCGGCTGCCGGTGCGCGAGAACAGGTTCGGGCTGATGGCTTCCGGGCTGGCCGGCCGGCCCGTCGGAGAAATTCCTGCGTGCGCCGCCGCCTACCTCATTGCGCTCAACAGCCAGAATTTCATGTTCTGGTCGCCTACCACCGATGGTGTGAACCGGTATGCATGGAACGGCGATTTCGGCGCCAGCGGCATGCGGGCCGCATTCGACCTTCAGTGGGGCGAAGAGGCCACGCCGGCAGGCTTGCGTGCGCGGCTTGGATGTGCCGACGAACAGACGGTGCGCATGGCATTCGATGAGATTCCGCTGCCGCGCCGGCGCGCAATGATGCTGCGTGAAGTGCTTGCGGGAGATGCGCTGGAGCTGGCTGCGGCGGAGCTGGTGGCTGCCGGCGAAACGGGGCGTCTGTCGACTGACGACGCAGTACGGCTTGCACAGCGCTTTACGATCGCCTATGGGCAGGATCCGTATCTGAAGCGCGCCCAGCTGGCTGTGATCTGGTATGCCGGCTATCTGGCCGAATGCGGCAAGGCCGTCGTGCTCGACGTAGCCGCGTCCTCCGATTACCAGATGCCGCGCGTGATGCGCGCCATCGGCGTGCTGCGCTACGGCTCCGCGCTGGCGGCGAAGGTTGACTCGCACACGCTGATCATGAGCGGCAGTGAAGATGAGCGCGCCATCCGCGCTGCCAGCCTGCTTGCAGTTGAAGCGATGGCTGCCCATCTGGGGGTATCCGAGCCGGCCATCGACTGTGCCTTGTGGAAGAACCGGGCCGCATGCGGTGCAACGCCGCATCATTTGACGATCACGACGGACTACTGAACAGGCTGCGTTCAGCGCATCACTACCGGCCCGCCCTTGGCCAGCGCACGCTGGTACGCGGGTCGGCTTTCCATCTTCGCCTTGTAGGCATGCATGTTCCGGAATCGTTGCGTATCCCGGCCGCGTGACAGGGCGGCTTCCAAGGCAAAGCTCATCTGAAAATCCGCGATGGAAAGCGCATCGCCGGCGAACCAGGCGTTGCGCGCGAGATGATCGTCAATGAACGCCAGCGCGGTCTCGAGGTTGGGGTCGACCAGGCGCGCCGACACCTTGTCGCACAGGCCGCGCGCGATCGGGCGCGCGAAGAAAGGCATGGGCTGGGTCGGGATGGTCGCAAACACCAGCTTGAGCATCAGCCAGTTCATCAGAGAACCTTCGGCGTAATGCATCCAGAATCGGCACTGGCGGTGCGCCTCGGTGCCCGGCCGAGGCTGCAGCCCGGACTGTGCCCCGTAACGCTCGACCAGGTATTCGAGGATCGCGCCGGACTCGGCGACCGTCACGCCGTCGTCCACGATCACCGGCGATTTGCCCAGTGGATGCACGGCCTTGAGTTCGGGCGGCGCGAGCTTCGTCTTCGGGTCGCGCACATAGCGCACGATTTCATAGGGGACGTCCAGCTCTTCGAGCAGCCACAGAACGCGCTGCGAGCGTGAGGTTTCGAGGTGATGTACGGTAAGCATCCGGCGAGTGTAGCACCGGCTCGCGCAACCCAGTTTGAGGCAGAGAACAAGACAAGAACGAGCTGCTCAAGGTCCGGGCGAGTAAGGTTCACCCGCATGACCTACCTGATGCATACTGCCATGTGCCGCACGTGCACCGGCTTTCGCTGCCAACCTTCTCATTTGCAAGCATGATGGATGATTCCCGCTCCATGCTTTCGCCCTGGATCTACGCGTCCAGTTTCAACGTCGGACCAACCGGCAACTATCTGCTTTCGCCGTCTTCCGATCCGGTCATACTCGCCGTCAACGATGCCTTTCTCGAAACCGCTTCGCGCAGGCGCGAGGAACTGGTCGGCATGCGCCTGTTCGCTGCCTTTCCGGCCAACCCTGCCGATACGGATGATACTGGCGTGGAAGCCCTGCGCCGATCGCTGCAGCGCGTGCTGGAGACGGGCAAGCCGGATGCGATTTGGCGAACGCGCTACCCGATTCAGGTGAGCCATGAAAGGGGCGGGGCGAGGTACGAGGAGCGCTTCTGGAATGCCATGAACACGCCCGTCTTCGATGCGCACGGCAGGCTGGTCTGCATTTCCCACACCACCACCGATATCACTGCCCAGTTGCATGCCGAGGCGGCGCTGCGCCGAAGCGAGGCGCGCTATCGCCGCCTGTTCGAATCAATCGACCAGGGTTTCTGTACCTTCGAAGTGCTGTTCGACGAGAGCGGGAAGGCAGTCGACTACCTTTTTCTGGAAACCAATCCGGTCTTCGAAACGCAGGCCGGGATCGGCGGCGTGCGCGGCAAGCGCATTCGCGAGCTCGCACCCGAGCTCGAAGAGTTCTGGTTCGAGACTTACGGCAAGGTTGCCCGCACCGGCGTGCCAGTGCGCTTCGAGCGCGAGGCCCGTACCTACGGACGCTGGTTCGATGTGTATGCCATGCGGGCCGACGAGGCGAATCCGCATGTGGTTGCTGCTCTGTTCAAGGACATCACCGAGCAGAAGCGCACCGAAACCAGTCTGCGCCGGGCCGACCGGCGCAAGGACGAATTCCTGGCCATGCTCGCGCACGAACTGCGCAATCCGCTGGCGCCGATCACGGCTGCCGCCGAGCTGCTCGTGCACGGCGCGTCCCGGGACGGGCCCGTTCTGCAGGCCAGTGCCATCATTTCGCGTCAGGCCGCCTACATGAATGACCTGATCAACGACTTGCTGGATGTGTCGCGGGTCACGCGCGGGCAGATCGCGCTGGAGAAGGAAACGCTGGACGCTGCGCAGATCGTCGCTGATGCGGTCGAACAGGTACGGCCGCTGATCGAGTCACGAGGCCACCGGCTGGCGGTGCAACTGCCGCCGCAACCGGGCTTCGTGCTCGCGGACCGCAAGCGGCTCATGCAGGTGATCACGAACCTGCTCAACAATGCCGCCAAATACACCCCCGAAGGCGGCAGCATTGCCCTCGGCATCGACGTTGACGGCAACCAGGTCCGGTTCGACATCACGGACGACGGCATCGGCATGGAGCCCGACCTGGTGGGACGGGTATTCGACTTGTTCGTGCAGGGGGAGCGGGCCGTCGATCGTCTGCAGGGCGGCCTGGGTATCGGGCTGTCGCTGGCGCGCAGCCTGGTGGACCTGCATGGCGGCAGCGTGAGCGCCCGTAGCGACGGGCCGGGCAAGGGCAGCTGCTTCAGCGTGTTCCTGCCGCGCGTGCAGCCTGCGCGCGATGCAGCGGCGAACAGTATGCCGCCGGAACCCGGCCGCCAGGCTGACAGGCGGCTGAAGGTGATGGTGGTGGACGACAATGTCAATGCCGCGATTGCCCTGAAATTGCTGGTCGAGGCCTGGGGGCATCAGGTGTTTCTCGAACACGATCCGTACAAGGCACTGGAACTGGCGCGTCTGGAGCGACCAGACGTCTGCCTGCTCGACATCGGCCTGCCCGGCATGGATGGCAACGAACTTGCGCGCAGCCTGCGAGCCCAGCCCGAAACCGCGTCAGCCACGCTGGTGGCCGTCAGCGGCTACGGACAGGAACAAGACCGCGAGACGGCCTTCGGAGCCGGTATCGATCATCACCTGGTCAAGCCGCTGGACAGCAGCCGGCTGGCCGCCATGCTGGGCGCGCTGGCGCGCCGCGCCGCAGCTCCTTGAGCCCGATCCCGGCCGGAACTTTGTCCCGGTTTTCGCCTCCGTCAAGGAGATCGAATCACACAGGAGCCGGGAATGGATGTTCACCAGCAGAACGACAGCGACCTGGACCAGGTCGCCGCTTTGGTCAAGGAAATCAGGTTCGGCATGCTGACTACGGAAGAGACCGACGGCACGCTGCGCAGCCGGCCCATGTCGACGCTGCAGATGGATGCGGACGGTGCGCTGTGGTTCTTTACCGCAGCCGACTCTCCGAAGATGCAGGACGCCGGGCAACACCACCAGGTCAATGTCAGTTACGCGCGGCCGGACAAGCAGGATTATCTGTCGATCTCGGGCAGCGCCAGCCTCGTGCGCGACCGGGAAAAGATGCAGTCGCTATGGACTGCGTGGATCCAGCCCTGGTTTCCGCAGGGACTTGAAGATCCGAATCTGGTGCTGCTGAAGGTGAGCATCACGGAAGCGCAGTACTGGAAGGCGCCCGGCACCGCACCCATGCGGCTGTACGGTCTGGCCAAGGGCATGCTCACCGGCGACAAGGACGCTCTGGGCGAGCACGGCAGCGTGCGTCACTGAGGGTGCAATGCCGGCCCCGGTTGCCTTCCCGAATGTCTACAGGCGGGCATCCTTCTTGAGCTGGCGCACCGCACCGACCATGGCAACGAAGGCTCTGGAGCAGGGCGTTCCGCTGGCCAGCGCGGCTTCGGCCTGCTCGTACTCGCCGAGATTGATCAGGCGCGCGGCCTTTTCCATTTCCGCGTGGAAGGCGGCGTGCGCATCGACTGCCGGGCGAAAGCTCTTGATGAACGGGAACTTGCGCTCGCCCTCGCCGTGCAGCCAGTTGCCCAGCGCACAGCCATCCAGCTTGGCGACCGATTTCGTGTCCAGCTGATGCTTGCCGGCTATTGCGGCGAGCAGCTTGTGTCTCAATTCCCCGTCCTTGATCAGGGCTTCATCCAGATTCATAAGCGTATTTCCGAGTGGTCGCGCAAAAATGTTGCGCAATTGCATCATCTTAACGTGGCAGCGTGGGGTGCGGCAGACCCATTTCCGCTTGTCCCCGCGCATCCGTATTTCCTTGACATTTCTCAAATTCTGAAGCGGCACTTAAGGCATTCGCATTTCTCAAACTTGTTATCCATTAGTCATGTTCTTGAAAGGAGAGACGATGAAAAAAGGATACAAGACCAGACACGCCTTGTTGCTCACATCCTTGCTTGCAGCACTGAGCCTGACTGCCTGCGGGCAGCAATCCGGGGATTCCGGAACCGGGGCGTCCGGAGGAAGCACCAGTGGCAGCTCCGGCTCAAGCGGCTCAAGCGGCTCAAGCGGCTCAAGCGGCGGCAGCAGCATGTTTGGCGGATCTTCAGGTGGTTCCGACTCGTCCGGCAGCGGTGCCAGCGGCACCTCCGGCAGCAGTGGTTCTTCCGGCTCGTCGAGCGGCGGTGCCTTGGGTGGCGGCAGCTCCGGCGGCAGCTCAAGCGGTGGCAGCTCAAGTGGTGATTCGACCTCGGGCGGGGCCTCGTCAGGGGGCAGCATGGGCGGCTCGTCGGGCGCAAGCGGCAGCGACTCGACTT
>JAEZHR010000121.1 GCA_023416415.1 Pseudomonadota bacterium | reverse complement strand
GTGAAGCAGAGCTCGTAATCGTCGCCGCCGGCAAGCGCGAAGCGCCGGCGCAGTTCCGCTTCCTGCGTGGCGAGCACGTGGCCGGCGGGCAGGGCGTCGACGTCGAGGGTGGCGCCGACGCCGGAGCGTTCAAGAATGTGGCCAAGGTCGCCGGTCAGCCCGTCCGAAATGTCGAGCGCCGCGCGCGCAATGCCGGCCAGCGCCTGGCCCAGCGCTACGCGCGGCGTCGGCGCGTGCAGGCGTAACGCGGCAGTTTCCAGGGCCTGTGGCGGGAGCATCACCTCTCCGCGCAAGCCCGCCAGCGCCAGGCGGGCATCGCCAAGCGTGCCGGACACCCAGACATCGTCGCCGGGACGCGCGGCATCGCGACGCAGCGCGCGGCCGGGGGCGACCTCGCCGAACACGGTGATGCAGATGTTCAGCGGTCCCCTCGTCGTGTCGCCGCCGATCAGTGCGCAGTCGTGTTCTTCGGCAAGTGCGAGCAGCCCCTCGGCAAAGGGAGCGAGCCATGCCGGATCGGCCTGCGGCAGCGATAGCGCGAGCGTGAAGGCCAGCGGGCGCGCGCCCATCGCGGCCAGGTCGGACAGATTGACGGCCAGCGATTTGTGCCCTAGCAGGCGGGGATCGGTGCCTGCGAAGAAATGACGGTTTTCGACCAGCATGTCGGTCGAGATCGCAAGCTGGCTGCCGGGAGAGGGTGCCAGCAGAGCGCAATCGTCGCCGACACCGAGCGGCACGCGCGCCGGATTTTGTGGAGCGCGCGTAAAGTAGCGCGCGATGAGATCGAATTCGGACAGCATCACGCGATTCTACCGAAGGCGGCATGGCCTACGGGGCTGCCATGCCGGGTAGGCGGAAAATGCCTGCGCGGAAGAAACGCATCCGGAAGGAGTTCCTCACCGAAATGCCGCCTGAAAAGGCGACGCTCCCGCACAGGCGGGAGCGTCGGAACACAAGGTCGTTCGGCGACAGTTCCGGGTTTCCCGCCTGCGCGAGTGCCTGTCAGGCCGCAGCCTCGGCCCGGGTGCCCACTTCCGCCAGCAACGCCTGCCGGCTCGCCGCATCCTGCGGCGCAACGCCGAATCCACGCACGACACCCTCGGCATCGATGAAGCGGCACACCCGCCTTGCGTCTTCCTGTGTCGTCACCCAGTTGCCCTCGGTGCCGCGCGCCACCGGCAGCAGCGCCAGCGGGTAACACGGCGTCTTGACGATCACCGGCGCGGGCTTGAGGTCGATGGCCGTTTCGCTGCCGGCGAGGTTGCGCGCGATGGCACGCGCCGCGCTCATCAGCGGCGCGATGTAGGGCAGGCAGACCGCAACTTCACCATCGCGGTATTCGGCGCAGTCGCCGAGCGCGTACACGTCCGGCGCGCTGGTGCGGCCGTACCGGTCGACAGTGATCCCTCGTCCGGTGGCAAGGCCGGCTGCCTGCGCCAGACGCAAATCGGCGCGCAGCCCGACGGCCGACAACACCACATCCGCTTCGAGCGCCTGGCCGTCGCTCAGGAGCACGCGCAAGGCCGCCGATTCACGATCAATGCGCGTGGCGGTGGCTTCCATTTTCAACGTCACGCCGCGCGCGACCAGGGCCGCAGCCAGGCCTTCGGACAATGCCGGCGCAGCCAGCGCGGACAAGGGACGCGGATTCGGATCGACCAGCGTGACTGCATGTCCTGCGCCGCAGAGGTCGTCGGCGAATTCGCAGCCGATCAGACCGGCGCCAAGAATCACGACCCGGCTGCGCTCGCCGATGCGCTCGCGCAGACGCGCATAGTCGGACAGGTGATTGACTGACAGAACCTCATGCGCTGCATCGCCTTCGAGCGTCAACCGCACCGGTTGTGCCCCGACCGCCAGCACCAGCTTGCCGTACTCAAAGGCACCGGCGCGCGTCTGCACCAGCCGGCGTTCGGTGTCGATCCCGTCGACAGCGGTGCCGCCGAGAATGCTGGCGCCCAGCTGCGCTGCCATCTGGCTTGCGTCCTGGCTCCGCAGCTGCGCTGCCTGCTTCTTCTGCGCGAAGGCATTGGACAGCATGGGCTTCGAATAGAAGCCGCCGTCGTCGGAGGTGATGACGAGGATCGGATGGTCCTTGTCGAGTTTGCGCAGCTCGCGTGCCACGGTATAGCCGGCCATGCCGGCGCCGATGATGATGGTGGGCTTCATACGGATCTGTCCTGTGCTGTCGTGTACGGAGAGCGCCCCGGTCATCCGGGGCGCAGGCGGATCAGATTTCCACCATCTCGAAGTCGGCCTTGGCCACGCCGCAGTCCGGGCATTCCCAGTCTTCGGGGATGTCTTCCCAGCGGGTGCCGGGGGCGATGCCGTCTTCCGGCAGGCCGGCGGCCTCGTCATAGATGAAGCCGCACACGATGCATTGATAGGTTTTCATGGGTGTCCTTCCTGATGTCATTGATGTAATTGCTAACTTCGCGCTTACTTCGCGGTCTCGGCCAGTACCTTGCGGTAGTTGTTGGCGTGACGTTCTTCCACCTTGGTCAGTGCGGCGAAGCGCTTGGCTGCCTTTTCCAGTGTCTGGCGGAAGGAGTCGGCGTGTTCCTTCGATTCCGCAATCTGCTCATCGAACTCGGCCACGGCGGCCATATTGCCTTCCTGCACCGCGAGGTGGCGGAACTTCGGATACATCTCGCTGTACTCGTAGGTTTCACCTTCGATGGCGATCTCCAGCGCACGCGCCGGCGTCATCTTGGCCTTCGGGTAAAGCAGGTCGAGGTGACCGAAGGCGTGCATGACTTCCTGGTCGGCGGTTTCTTCGAAAACGCGCGCGACGTCTTCGGCGCCGGCCTCGCGCGCCAGCTTGGCGAAGTAGCGGTACTTGATGTGGGCCATCGATTCGCCGGCGAAGGCGGCTTCGAGGTTCTGGATGGTGACGGAATCTTGCTTGCTCATGGTGCCCTCCTGGAAGTTTGAGTTATTCAATTGCGATGGAGTGAATGATAGATACAAGCTTTCAATAAATAAAGTTGAACGTTCTTATCGGTGTAATAGTTTTCCTGTAATGGGGTGCTGGGTTTTCCGGTGCGCCCCACCGGAAATTCTTTGCAAGAGGCAAGCATGCGGCTCTGCTAGAATCCTTCGCTTTCCGCAGGCATACCCGAGAGGCAAAAATGGACTCGTCCAGCGACCGCAAAGAGCAAATTCGTCAACAACTGCGGCAGGCCGCACTCGAGTATCACGAGTACCCA
>JAEZHR010000113.1 GCA_023416415.1 Pseudomonadota bacterium | reverse complement strand
TGTATAAGATACATACTCAATCGCGACGGCTATCGTCAGTTGACCGAAGCCTTCGACGCGCTCGGCCTTGAGTACGTGCCGTCATGTGGGAACTTCGTGCTGGTCCGCGTGGGCGACGACGACAGTGCAGGCGCGCGCGTGAATCTGGCGCTGCTCAAGGAGGGCGTGATCGTGCGTCCCGTCGGCAGCTACGGATTGCCGCAATGGCTGCGCATTTCGATTGGGCTGCCGCAGGAGAACGAAATCTTCATTGCAGCCCTGAAGAAAATCCTTTCCTGATCGCCGCGCCGTGCTGAACAAGATAGTCATTTTCGGAGTCGGACTGATCGGCGGCTCGTTTGCGCTGGCGCTCAGACAGGCCGGTGCTGCGCGCCACATCGTCGGTGTCGGTCGCAGTGCGGCGGTGCTCGATCGTGCGCGCGAGTTGGGACTCATCGACGAAGCCTGCTCCGATGCGCGTACGGCCGTAACCGGCGCCGATCTGGTGCTGCTCGCGGCACCCGTGGCACAGACCGGACCTATCCTGAAGGCCATCGAACCCTGGTTGCAACCCGGGACCGTGGTCACCGATGCCGGCAGCACCAAGAGCGACGTGGTTGCCGCTGCCCGTGAAGCTCTGGGCGGCAAGCTTGCCCAGTTCGTCCCAGGCCATCCGATCGCCGGACGTGAACAGAACGGACCGGATGCCGCTATTCCCGATCTGTATGTCGGCAAGAAAGCCGTGCTGACGCCGCTGCCCGAAAATGCCGATGCGGACGTGGAGCGTGTGGCCGACGCCTGGCGCGCATGCGGCGCAATCATCCATCGACTGAGTGCACAGGAGCACGACCGCGTGTTCGCGGCAGTCAGCCACCTGCCTCACTTGCTGGCCTACGCCCTGGTCGACGACATTGCTCGCAAGCCGCATGCAGACTTGCTGTTCCAGTACGCCGCCAGCGGCTTTCGCGATTTCACCCGCATTGCCGGCTCTTCTCCCGAAATGTGGCGCGACATCTCGATGGCCAACCAGCCTGCTCTGCTGGCGGAACTCGACGCGTACATGGCGCGTCTGGCGCAGGTGCGCGAGCAGCTTGCCGCAAAGGATGCGACAGGGTTGGAAGCCGTGTATGCGAACGCCCAGGGGGCTCGCCAGAACTGGATCCGCGCCATCGAGGCGGCCGAGGAGCAGAATCGGCAGGGTGGCGATTGAGACGGATCGTTTTGGCCGGCAACGGGTCTGTTCCGGCAGGGCGCGCTGCTCTTGACTAGAAAGGAAGCGATGAAACACTATCCGCACAGCCTGGAGCTGCGTCCAGCGCTGCAAGCGAGGGGCGCGGTGCGCCTGCCGGGCTCCAAGAGCATTTCGAACCGTATCCTGCTGCTGGCTGCGCTTGCCGAAGGACGCACCCGCATACATGACCTGCTGGCGTCGGACGACACCCACGTGATGCTCATGGCACTCCAGAAACTGGGCGTGCAGTGGGAGCAGATCGGAGAGAGCCAGGAATATGTGGTGAGTGGTGTCGACGGCGCGTTTCCGGTGCACCAGGCAGATCTCTTCATGGGCAACGCCGGTACGGCGATCCGTCCGCTGACGGCGGCGCTGGCCGTGCTCGGCGGCGACTACACTCTGCATGGCGTTGCGCGCATGCACGAACGTCCGATTGGCGACCTGGTTGATGCTCTCAATGCCATCGGCGCGCAAATCGCGTACACAAGCCAGCCGGGCTATCCGCCGTTGCACATCCGGCGCGGACATCTGCACGGACGGTGCATGCAGGTGCGCGGCAACGTGTCGAGCCAGTTCCTCACGGCACTGCTGATGGCAGCGCCGCTGATGGCGCGCAGTCATCCGGTAGAGATTGCCGTGGTCGGCGAGCTGATCTCCAAGCCTTACATCGAGATCACGCTTAACCTGATGCGTCGCTTCGGCGTAACGGTCGAGCGCCAAGGCTGGGAGTCATTCACGGTCGCCGCCGGGCAGCGCTACCGCAGTCCGGGCAGTATCCATGTTGAAGGCGATGCATCTTCAGCCTCCTACTTTCTCGCAGCCGGAGCGATTGCCGGCGGACCGGTGCGTGTTGAGGGCGTGGGGCGCAACAGCATCCAGGGCGACGTGCGCTTCGTCGAGGCACTTGAGCAGATGGGTGCTTGCGTCACGATGGGCGAAAACTGGATCGAGGCGAAGTCGAACGGCCCGCTCAAGGCGATCGATGCGGATTTCAATCACATCCCCGACGCCGCGATGACGATCGCGGTCGCGGCGCTTTATGCTGACGGCCCCAGTACCTTGCGCAATATCGGCAGCTGGCGCGTGAAGGAAACCGATCGCATTGCCGCAATGGCCATGGAGCTGCGCAAGCTGGGAGCGACTGTGGAAGAGGGCGCCGAGCACCTGCGTATCACGCCCCCGGAGCAGATTCAAGCGGCTGCCATCGATACCTACGACGACCATCGCATGGCGATGTGCTTTTCGCTGGCCTCGCTCGATGGTGCCTTGCGCCGCGGCAGCATCATGCGCATCAACGACCCGAAGTGCGTCGCCAAGACCTTTCCTGACTATTTCGAGGCCTTTGCGCAGATCACGCGCGGCGACCTGTTCTGATTTTCACTAGCCATGCACGCTTCCAAGGTTCCTGTCATCACCATCGATGGCCCCACTGCCTCGGGCAAGGGCACCGTCTCGCAACGCGTGGCCGAGCGTCTCGGCTTTCACTATCTCGACTCGGGCGCGCTCTACCGCCTGACAGCCCTGAGCGCATTGCGTCACGAAGTGCCGCTGAAGGACGAGCACGGGATCGCCAAACTGGCTGAAAAGCTGCCCTGCCGCTTCGAAGGCGATCAGGTATTCCTGGCCCAGGACAACGTGTCGTCGGCGATCCGGGCCGAGGAAGTCGGCAACCTGGCGTCGAAGATCGCCGCCTTGCCAACCGTGCGCCAGGCATTGTTCGGACTCCAGCTGAGCTTCCGCAAGGCTCCCGGCCTGGTGGCCGACGGACGGGACATGGGGACCGTTCTGTTTCCCGAGGCCACGCTCAAGGTGTTTCTTACCGCCAGCGTCGAGGCACGTGCCGAACGTCGCTATAAGCAATTGATTGGCAAGGGGTTTTCTGCTAATATGGCCGACCTTCTCAAGGATTTGAGGGAGCGTGACGAGCGCGATTCGAATCGCACAGTCGCTCCCCTGAAGCCGGCGGAAGGTGCATACCTGCTGGATACATCCGACATGACGGCCGATGAGGCCGTCGAACGCGTGCTTCAGTGGTATGCGGCAGCAAGAAAGCACACGCCCTGATCAGGTTTCCCGGGAATGTGCGGCGCGCTCTTCGGAGTGCACAAGGAGTCCGGGGCGGCGCAAGGCCGTTTCGGATGTTGATGAACTTTACCCAGCATCACGCGCATTGGGCACGTGAGTTGGCCAACCCCCAATTTTTATGTCTACAGTTTCCGCCTCCCCCGAAACCGGTTTCGAAAGCTTTGCCGCCCTGTTCGAGGAATCCCTGACCCGCCAGGACATGCGTTCCGGCGAGGTGATTTCCGCTGAAGTCGTGCGCCTTGACCACAATTTCGTGATTGTCAACGCCGGCCTGAAGTCCGAGGCCTTCATTCCGATCGAAGAATTCAAGAACGACCAGGGTGAAATCGAAGTCAACATCGGCGACTTCGTCACCGTGGCCATCGAGTCACTCGAAAATGGCTTTGGCGACACCATCCTGTCGCGCGACAAGGCCAAGCGTCTGGCTTCCTGGCTGGCCCTCGAAAAGGCCATGGAATCCGGCGACATCGTCAGCGGCACCGTGACCGGCAAGGTCAAGGGCGGCCTGACTGTGCTCACCAATGGCATTCGCGCCTTCCTGCCGGGTTCGCTGGTCGACACCCGTCCGGTCAAGGACACCACTCC
>JAEZHR010000096.1 GCA_023416415.1 Pseudomonadota bacterium | reverse complement strand
TGCTGGCCTCGATGCGTCTGTGTGCCAACGTTCCCGGTCAGTTCGCCATCCAGACCGCGCTCGGAGGCTACCAGAGCATCAACGACCTGGTTGCGCCGGGCGGGCGGTTGCACAGGCAGCGCGATCTCGCTCACAAGCTCCTGACCGAGATTCCGGGGGTGAGCTGCGTGAAGCCAAAGGCAGCGCTTTATATGTTTCCGCGTCTGGACCCGAAGGTTTATCCGATCAAGGACGATCAGCAGTTCGCGTACGAGCTGCTGGCCGAAGAGAAGGTTCTGATCGTGCAAGGCACCGGCTTCAACTGGATCGCGCCGGATCATTTCCGCGTCGTGTTCCTGCCGAATTCGGATGACCTGACCGAGGCCATTTCCCGCATTGCCCGCTTCCTCGAAGGCTATCGCCGCCGCTACGCGGTTGCCGCCTGATCCACCTCGCGGGCGCATGTGCGTCCGCGATCCGCTTCACCCTCAATGTCATTTGCCATGAAATCCATCAAAGTAGGTCTACTCGGAATCGGCACCGTCGGTTCCGGCACGTTCAACGTCTTGCGTCGCAACCAGGAAGAGATTGCGCGGCGTGCCGGCTGCAATATCGAGATTGCGATGGTCGCCGACCTGAATACGGCGCGTGCCAGGGAGCTGACCGGCGGGCTGTGCGAAGTGGTGAGTGACGCCAATCTGGTCGTCGCCAATCCCGAGATCGACGTCGTCATCGAGCTCATCGGCGGCTACGGCGTGGCAAAGGACCTGGTGCTCAAGGCGATCGCCAACGGCAAGCACGTGGTCACCGCAAACAAGGCGCTGCTGGCCACCCACGGCAATGAAATCTTCAAGGCGGCGCAGGATAAAGGCGTGATGGTGGCGTACGAAGCGGCGGTGGCCGGCGGCATTCCCATCATCAAGGCCCTGCGCGAAGGCTTGAGCGCAAACCGAATCGAGTGGGTGGCCGGCATCATCAACGGCACCACCAACTTCATCCTGTCCGAAATGCGCGACAAGGGGCTGGATTTCGATGTCGTGCTCAAGGATGCGCAGCGCCTCGGCTATGCCGAAGCCGATCCGACCTTCGACATCGAGGGCGTGGACGCCGCTCACAAGGCCACGATCATGGCGGCAATTGCCTTCGGCATTCCGGTCCAGTTCGACAAGGCTTACGTGGAAGGCATCACCAAGCTGCAGGCAACCGATATCCGCTATGCCGAGCAGCTCGGCTACCGCATCAAGCTGCTCGGCATTGCCAAGCGCACCGAAGTCGAGGGAAAGCCCGGCGTTGAGCTGCGCGTGCATCCGACGCTGATTCCCGCCAAGCGCCTGATTGCCAATGTCGAGGGTGCGATGAACGCGGTGCTGGTGCAGGGCGATGCCGTTGGCGCGACGCTGTACTACGGAAAGGGCGCCGGCGCCGAGCCGACTGCTTCGGCCGTGGTGGCCGATCTGGTCGACATTGCCCGCCTGGCTTCAGCCAGCCCGGAGCATCGCGTTCCGCACCTGGCCTTCCAGCCGACCGCGCTGGCCGATATTCCGGTTGTACCCATGGCGGAAGTCACCACCAGCTATTACCTGCGCATGCGGGTGGCAGATCAGGCGGGAGTGCTGGCCGATGTGACCCGCATCCTGGCCGCTTCCTCGATTTCGATTGATGCCATGCTGCAGAAGGAGCCGGAGGAAGGCGAAACCCGCGTCGACATCATCATGCTCACGCACGAAACCAAGGAAAAGAACGTCATCGAAGCCATCGAGAAGATCGTAGCGCTGGAGACGGTTGCAGGGCAGGTGACCAAGATCCGCCTCGAAAACTTGAACTGATTCATTGGACGGAACCCTGCTCGGGCGGGGGTGCGGAGAAGGCGCTGCGCAATGCGGCGCCTTTTTTTTCGTCAGGCGGAAAGCTGTTGCTGGGCAGCAGCGCGTGTTCGTGCTCGTGTTGCGGTGTGCCGGCGACCCGCGGGAACTCGGCGGGGTCCTTTTCCTCCTATTCGAAAGCCGTTCCTGTTTGCCGGGCAATGATTTCAACTGTTGTGTCAATGCCGGCGACATGAATCGGAGTCTGTGGCGGGGCGACGGGGGCCGGGCGGGGGAGCGATGACGAACGTAAGGCAAAGCTTTTACGACAGACTGGGCAGCCAGCTGGGCATATTGCACGCACAAGGCCTGTTCAAGCCGGAGCGCGCGATTTCCTCGCGCCAGGGAGCGGAAGTGCTAGGGGAGGATGGTCGCAGGCTCATCAACCTTTGCGCGAACAATTACCTTGGCCTGTCCGGCTCGGAGCACATGGTCCACGCGGCGACCGCGGCAAGCGAACGCTACGGCTACGGCGTGTCGTCTGTGCGATTCATCTGTGGTACCCAAACCGTGCACAAGGAACTGGAGCGCGCCCTGGCGGATTTCCTCGGCATGGAGGACGCGATCCTGTATGCAGCGGCCTTTGATGCCAACGGTGGCGTATTCGAACCCTTGTTCGACGAGAATGACGCAATCATCTCGGACGCCTTGAACCACGCCTCCATCATAGATGGCATTCGCCTTTGCAAGGCAGCGCGATTGCGCTACCGGCACAATGACATGGATGACCTGGCGGCGCAGTTGCAGGCGGTCGCGGACAAACGTCACAAGCTGATCGTGACGGATGGCGTGTTCTCGATGGACGGCACGATTGCTCAACTCGATCGCATTTGTGCGCTCGCCGACGCTCATGGCGCCCTGGTCATGGTTGATGATTCTCATGCGACCGGCTTCATGGGAGCGGGCGGGCGCGGCACGCACGAGCATCATGGCGTGATGGGGCGTATCGACATCATTACCGGCACGCTGGGCAAGGCCCTGGGCGGAGCGATGGGCGGATTCACTGCGGCGCGGAACGAGGTGGTGCAGACGCTGCGCCAGACGTCGCGACCCTACCTGTTCTCGAATTCGTTGGCTCCAGTGATTGCAGGTGCCTCGCTCGCCGTACTCAAGCAGGTGGCGGACTCCTCGGAATTGCGCGAGCGCCTGCATGCCAACACGCGCTACTTTCGCCAATCCATCGCCGAACTCGGATTCACGATCAAGCCCGGTACGCATGCCATCATTCCGGTCATGTTGTTCGATGCGTCGCTGGCGCAGCGCTTTGCCCAGCGCCTGTACGAGCTCGGCGTTCTGGCCAGCGGTTTCTTTCATCCCGTGGTCCCGTTGGGACAGGCACGGGTGCGGGTCCAGATGTCAGCGGCGCACACGCGTGAGCACCTGGACCGGGCGCTCGATGCATTCGAGCAGGCCGGCCGCGAGCTCGCGGTTCTGGCGCGTTGAGGGGATGTCATGGAGCGCATGCTCGTGATCGGCGCCAACGGCCAGATCGGCAGTGAACTGGTCGACATGCTGGCAGCTCGCCATGGCGCGGCTAACGTGATTGCCGCCGACATCGTGCCGGGGGTAGGGAGTGGTGACGTTCGCCAGGAGGTACTCGACGTGCTGGAAGCCGAGCAACTTGCCCGAGCGATGGATGTACACGATTTCAGCCGGATCTATCACCTTGCGGCATTGTTGTCAGTGAAGGGCGAAGAGTTGCCGCTGAAGGCATGGGCGCTGAACATGAACGGGCTGCTGAACGTGCTGGAGCTGGCACGTGCGCATCTGCGAACCGGAAAGGCATTGAAGGTGTTTTGGCCTTCCTCGATCGCGGCCTTCGGGCCACATACGCCAGCCGTGAATACGCCCCAGTTGACCGTAATGGACCCGACCACGATCTACGGCATCAGCAAGCAGGCCGGCGAACGCTTGTGCGAGTATTACCACTCACGGTACGGCGTGGATGTGCGCAGCATTCGCTACCCCGGCATTGTCAGCTACAAGTCGCCGCCTGGAGGTGGTGTCACCGACTACGCAATCGCCATGCTGCAGGCCGCCCGGCTACGTCAGTCTTATCGTTGCTTCCTGCGGCCCGACACCAGGCTGCCGATGATCTACATGCCTGATGCGCTGCGCGCAACGGTCGAGTTGATGGATGCGCCCGGCGAGGCGGTACACGTGCGGTCGGCCTACAACGTGGCGGGGATGAGCTTCAGTCCGCAGGAGCTGGCGGAGGCGGTCAAGCGGCGTGTGCACGACTTCGAGATCGTCTACGCGCCGGATGTGCGTCAGGGCATCGCAGACAATTGGCCGCGCAGTCTGGACGATAGTCATGCCCGCGCGGACTGGGGGTGGCAGGCACGCATCGGACTGGAGGACATGGTCGACGACATGCTGGTTCACATGCCGGCGAAAGGTGCCGCGCTGCTCCATGGCGTCTGAAGCCGATCCGCCTGATGGACGGCAGGTATAATCACAGGCTGTCCGGAATTGTCCTTCTCGCATCCATGCAATACCTCTCCACTCGCGGCCAGGCGCCAGCGCAATCCTTTTCCCAGATCCTGCTCGGCGGACTTGCGCCCGATGGCGGTCTCTATCTACCTGCCGAATATCCCAGGGTCAGCGACGCGGAGCTCAACGCCTGGCGCAAGCTTTCCTATGCCGACCTCGCGTTCGAGATCCTGAAGAAGTTCGCCACCGACATTCCGGAAGCCGATCTGAAGGCGCTGGCGCACAAGACGTATGTGAAGGAGGTCTACCGCAATGCGCGCGAGGGGGATGACGCCGAGCAGATCACGCCGCTGCGTACGCTCGAGGAGCACAAGGGGACGAGGCTGATCCTGCAGGCGCTGTCCAATGGCCCGACGCTGGCCTTCAAGGACATGGCGATGCAGCTGCTCGGCAATCTGTTCGAGTACGCATTGGTAAAGCAGGATGCACAGCTCAATATCTTCGGCGCGACTTCTGGCGACACCGGCAGCGCGGCCGAATATGCGATGCGCGGAAAGAAGGGCATTCGCGTGTTCATGCTTTCGCCGCACAGGAAGATGAGTGCCTTCCAGACCGCGCAGATGTTCTCGCTGCAGGACCCGAACATCTTCAACATTGCCATCGAAGGTGTGTTCGACGATTGCCAGGACATGGTCAAGGCCGTTTCGAACGATCTGGAATTCAAGGCGCGCCAGAAGATTGGCACAGTCAATTCGATCAATTGGGCGCGCGTCGTGGCTCAGGTTGTGTATTACTTCCGCGGTTACCTTGCGGCCACGAGCAGCAATGACCAGAAGGTGTCGTTTACGGTCCCCTCCGGCAACTTCGGCAATGTCTGCGCCGGCCATATTGCGCGGATGATGGGCCTGCCGATCGACAAGCTGGTGGTCGCCACCAACGAAAACGACGTGCTCGACGAATTCTTCCGTTCCGGCGTCTACCGGGTGCGCAAGTCGGCCGAGACATACCACACGACCAGCCCGAGCATGGATATCAGCAAGGCGTCCAATTTCGAACGTTTCATCTACGACCTGCTCGGACGCGATGCGGCGCGCGTGAATGCGCTGTTCCGCAAGGTCGATACGCACGGCGGCTTCGACCTTTCAGGCAAGCCGGGCAGCGACGGTGACGAGTTCGCGCGCGTCGGCGAATTTGGCTTCGTGTCCGGCAAGTCGGTGCACGCGGACCGCATTGCCACCATCCGTGACGTGTACGATTCGACCGGTGTGATGATCGATACCCATACCGCCGATGGCGTGAAAGTCGCGCGCGAAAACCTGGGTGCCGGCGTGTCGATGATTGTGCTCGAGACCGCGCTGCCGGCCAAATTCAACGAAACTATCCGCGAGGCGCTGGGGCGTGACGCAGCGCGTCCGGCAGGCTTCGAGAACATCGAGTCGCTGCCGCAACGCTTTGAAGTGATGCCGGCCGATGTCGAGCAGGTCAAGCAGTTCATCGCCCGTCATACCGGGCTGTAGCCGGGATGAGCGCGAATCCGCCGATGCTGGCAACCGGGGAGGCGCTGCAACGCCTGCTGGATGCCGCCGAGCCGATTCGCGATTTCGAGACCATTGCCACGCTCGACGCCAGCGGACGCGTGCTCGCAGCGGCTCAGGTATCGCTGCTGGATGTTCCATCGATGGACAACACTCAGATGGACGGCTATGCCGTCCGCGCAGCAGATTGCGCAAGCGGGGCAGCAGTTCTGCGCGTCGCGCAGCGCCTGCCTGCCGGCGTGGTCGGCACGCAGCTCGAACCGGGCACTGCGGCGCGCATCTTTACCGGGGCGATGATTCCGCCCGGGGCTGACGCGGTGGTGATGCAGGAGCAGTGCGAGGCCCAGGGCGAGAATGTGCTGATCCGCCATGTGCCACAAGCCGGGGAATGGATTCGCCGCCAAGGCGAGGACATCCGTACCGGCAGCACCATCCTCGCGGCAGGCACACGCCTGCGCGCCCAGGAACTCGGCCTGGCCGCTTCGGTCGGACTGGCGGAGTTGCCTGTGGTGCGGCGCCCGCGCGTGGCCGTGTTCTTCACCGGCGATGAACTGGCGATGCCGGGCGAGCCGCTCAAGCCCGGTGCCGTCTACAACTCCAATCGTTTCCTTCTGCGTGGCCTGTTGCAGAACATCGGTTGCGAAGTCAGCGACTTCGGCATCGTGCCCGACTCGCTGGAGGCAACCCAGGCGGTGCTGCGAACTGCGTCGCAAGCCCATGACCTGGTGCTGACTTCCGGCGGCGTTTCCGTTGGCGAAGCCGATTTTGTGAAACCGGCGGTGGAGGCGGAAGGGCGGCTGGATATGTGGCAGATCGCGGTCAAGCCCGGCAAGCCGCTGGCCTTCGGCGAACTGCGCCGCAGCGGCGGACGCGCGTATTTCATTGGCCTGCCGGGGAATCCGGTGTCGAGCTTCGTGACTTTCCTGCTGTTCGTGCGGCCCTTCCTGTTGCGTTTGCAATCGGTGCGCGATGTGCTGCCGAAGCCGGTGACGCTGTGCGCCGATTTCGACTGGCCGCGGCCGGACCGGCGCAACGAGTTCCTGCGGGCGCGCCTCAACGACGCGGGAGGACTGGACCTGTATCCGAACCAGGGCTCGGCTGTGC